>DASYVZ010000284.1:0-3727 GCA_035936515.1 Solirubrobacteraceae bacterium
GGCGCGCGCGAGCTCGTTGAGCACGGAGGCGACGCCGCCGCGGGTGGCATCGCGCAGGCAGCGCAGCCCGGGGCCCGCGGCGTCGAGCAGCGCGTCGACGACCGGCCACAGCGACCGGGTGTCGGATTCGACGTCGGCCTCCAGCCCGAGGTCGCCGCGCGCGAGCATGATCGCGGTGCCGTGCTCGCCGATCGTGCCGGAGACGAGCACGCGGTCGCCGGGCTTCAGCGCAGACGGCGAGAGCTGCGCGCGCGGGTCGATGCGCCCGACTCCCGTCGTGCACACGTACATCCCGTCCGCGTGGCCGCGCTCGACGACCTTCGTGTCGCCGCTGACGACGTCCACGCCCGCAGCGGCAGCAGCGGCGGCGATGGCATCGACCTCGGCGCGCAGGACGGCGGCGTCGAGCCCCTCCTCGAGGATGAGCGCGAGCGTCAGCGCGAGCGGCCGCGCCCCCGCCATCGCGAGGTCGTTGACCGTCCCGTTGACGGCGAGGTCGCCGATGGAGCCGCCGGGGAAGCGCAGTGGCTTGACGACGAAGCTGTCGGTGGTGAGCGCCAGGTCACCGATCACCGCGGCGTCGCCGAGCTGGTCGAGGACGGGATTGGCGAAGGCGGGCGCGAGGAGCCCCTCGACCAGGGACGCGGTCGCCTTGCCGCCGGCGCCGTGCGCCATCGTCACGCGGTCGTCGCGGAAGCGCGGGCGCTTCGCGCGAGCCGTCTCGATGATCCCCAGGACCTTCTGCTCGCGGTCGGAGACGGTCACACCGCCTCCCGCTCCCGCATGAGGCGCCCGTAGTTGTAGTAGGCGGCGCACGCGCCCTCCGGGGAGACCATGCACGTGCCGATCGCGTGGTCGGGCGTGCACGCGCTGCCGAACACCTTGCACTCCCACGGCTTGATCACGCCCTTCAGCACCTCGCCGCACTGGCACGCCTTCGGGTCGGCGACGCGCACGCCCGGCACGCTGAAGCGCTGCTCGGCGTCGAGGTCGGCGTAGGCGTCGCTCAGGCGCAGCGCGCTCTGCGAGATGAACCCGAGCCCTCGCCACTCGAAGTGCGGGCGCAGCTCGAAGACCTGGGAGAGCACCTCGAGCGCGCGCAGGTTGCCCTCGTACGGCACCACCCGCGCGTACTGGTTCTCCACCTCCGCGCGCCCGTCGCCGAGCTGGCGCAGGATCATGAGGATCGCCTGGAGGACGTCGAGCGGCTCGAACCCGGCGATCACGAGCGGCCGGGCGTAGTGGGCGGGGATGAACTCGAACGGCCGCGCGCCCACCACGGTCGCGACGTGGCCGGGACCGATGAACCCGTCGAGGCGCAGGTCGGGCGACTCGAGCAGCGCCCGCAGCGGGGGCACGATCGTCACGTGGTTGCACATGACGGAGAAGTTCTCGATTCCCTCCGCACGCGCGCGCACGAGCGTCAGCGCGGTCGACGGCGCCGTCGTCTCGAAGCCGATCGCGAAGAACACGACCTGGCGGTCCGGGTTCGCCTTGGCGAGCCGCAGCGCGTCGAGCGGTGAGTAGACCATCCGCACGTCGGCGCCGGCGGCCTTCGCGTCGAGCAGCGTCCCGTTCGAGCCCGGCACGCGCATCATGTCGCCGAAGCACGTGAAGATGACGCCGGGCTCGTGCGCGAGCGCGATGCCGTCGTCGACGCGCCCCATCGGGATCACGCACACCGGGCAGCCGGGGCCGTGCACGAGCTCGACGTTCGCCGGCAGCACGTCGTCGATCGCGTACTTGTAGATCGAGTGCGTGTGGCCGCCGCAGACCTCCATGAGCTTGTAGTGGCGGCCCGGCTCGACCGCGGCGAGGATCTCGCCGGCGACCGCGCGGCCGAGCTCGGGGTCGCGGAACTCGTCGACGAACCTCATGCGATCGCCGTACCGGCGTGGACGAGGACCGTGGCGCCCACGCGCGCGTCGACGAGGGCGATCTCGACGCTGCTGCGGTTTCCGCCCTCGTCCTCGCACAGGGCCAGCGCGCGCGCCTCGTCGATCCGCAGCACGCGCATCGGGACGGCCTCGTCCGAGCACGTGATGCAGTGATCGCCGGAGCAGCTCACTCGATCGCGCTCGCCTTCAGCTCCTCGAGCTCGTCCTCGTACCCGGCGCCCATCTGCTCGAGCAGCCGTCGCGTCTCCAGCGCCTCCTCCTCGTGGACGCGCGAGAGCGTGAAGCCGACGTGGACGAGCACCCAGTCCCCCGGCGCGACCGCCGACTCCTCGCGGTCCAGCAGCCCGACGTTGATCGTCCTCCGCGCCCCCGCCGCGTCGACGGTGGCGAGGCGCCGATCCTCGTCGACGAACTGCGTGATCTGGCCGGGGATGGCCAGGCACATGGGCGAATCCGGTCCTTCCCGCTAGTCCGGGGATGAGGCCGCGGATGCTGGCATCCGCCCGTCCGCTCCGCAAGGTGGCCCTCGCGCCACGTGTCCGTCATCGGACAGGAAGCGCCTACCACGACACGTCACCACTCTGCACGAGATCGTGGTGGGGGTAGTGGGTCGCTGATGCCCCAGCCGCTGCTCCTGATCTGGATCGCGCCGGTGTCGTCACACGTGCCGGCGGCGGCCGTCGACGAGGAGCGGGCGGGCTGACGTGGAGATCGAGTTCGCAACGGGGTTGACGGTCCTCGGCCTGCTGCTCGTCGGCTCCGCGGCGCTGTCGGGGCTCATGCACCGGACGGTCCTGTCGATCGCCGTGCTGTCGCTCGGCGCGGGGGTCGTGCTGAGCCTCGCGGGGATCCTCGACGTCGAGCCGGGCGCGCACGCGCTCGTGCTGATCGTCGAGGTCGTCCTGCTGGTGACGCTGTTCTCGGACGGCCTGCTCGTCGAGCACGAGTTCCTGCGCAGCCACTGGCGCGCGCCGGCGCGCGCCATCGTCATCGCGATGCCCGTCAACGCGGCGCTGCTGGCGCTCATGGCGAAGCTGCTGTTCGGGCAGCTCACGTGGGAGGAGGCGTTCCTGATCGGGTTCGTCCTCTCGCCGACCGACCCTGTCATCACGTCCTCCGTCGTCTCGTCCGCGGACGTGCCGGCGCGGGTCCGCAACACGCTGAACCTGGAGTCCGGGCTCAACGACGGGCTCGCGCTGCCGTTCGTGCTGATCTTCCTCGCGCTCGCGTCGGGCACCAACGAGGGGGTGGCGGGGCCGATCGGCGACATGGCGCTGGAGACCGTCCTCGGCTTCGCGATCGGCGGCGCGCTCGGCCTCGCGGCCGGTCGGCTCCTCGATTGGCTGCCGGACTGGGCCGTCCAGCGCCGCTACGAGGGGCTGTACGCGCTGGGGCTGGGCCTCGCCGCGTTCGGCGTCGCCGACCTCGTGCACGGCAACGGCCTGATCGCCGCCTTCTCGTCCGGGCTCGTGCTCGCGGTGACCCGGCACGAGATCCCCGAGGTCTTCCACCACTTCAACGAGACCGTCGGCTCGATCCTCCAGGTCGTCGCGTTCGCGCTGTTCGGCGCGATGGTCGTGGCCACCGGGTTCGACTACTCGCTGCTCGCACTGGTCGCCTTCATCGCGTTCGCGCTGTTCGTGGCGCGCCCCGCGTCGGTGCTGCTGGCGTTCGTCGGCGTCGACATGCGGCGGCCGGAGAAGCTGTTCATCGCGTGGTTCGGGCCGAAGGGCATCGCGTCGATGCTCTTCGCGCTGTTCGTGCTCAACTCCACGTCGCCGGACCGCACGCTCCTGTTCGACGTCGCCGCGTTCACGATCCTCGTGTCG
>DASYVZ010000285.1:0-13096 GCA_035936515.1 Solirubrobacteraceae bacterium
AGCTGGACCATCTGCGCCATGGCCGCGTCGCCTGCGCGGTCGGGATGGAAGCGCTTGGCGAGCTCGCGGTACGCGCGCGCAGCCTCGTCGACCGACGCGCCCGCGTCGAGCCCGAGCACGGCGTAGGGATCCATGCGCCAATTGTCGCGCGCGCGCCGCCGAAAGCCGCCCGCACCGCTCTATCCTCAGCCCATGGCCGCAACCCCCACCCCCGAGGGCATCCCGCAGCGCCTTGCTGCGATCCGCGCGCAGATGTCGCTGCTCGCGGACTACCTTTGACCCGAGTGCGCTGAGTCAGCAGGTCGCCGAGCTGGAGGGCCGCATGTCCGAGACCGGCTTCTGGGACGACCAGGAGCAGGCCGCGAAGGTCAGCGCCGAGCACTCCCGCGCGGCGCGCCGGCTCGAGGAGTTCCGCACGCTGCTGGCCGACGTCGAGGACGTCGAGAGCCTCGACGAGATGGCGCGCGAGGACCCCGACATCGAATCCGAGCTCGAGGGCCAGCTCGCCCCGGTCGAGCGGCGCCTGGAGGCGCTCGAGGAGCAGCGCCTGTTCTCGGGGCGCTACGACGGCGGTGACGCGCTCGTCACCGTCAATGCCGGCGCGGGCGGCACGGACGCGCAGGATTGGGCCGACATGGTCCTGCGGATGCAGATGAAGTGGGCCGAGAAGCGCGGCTTCAACGTCGAGCTGCTCGAGGTCAGTCCGGGGGAGGAGGCCGGCATCAAGTCGGCGACGTTCCGCGTCGAGGGCGAGAACGCCTACGGGCTGTACGCGGCCGAGAAGGGCGTCCACCGGCTCGTGCGCCTGTCGCCCTTTGACTCCGCCCACCGCCGCCAGACGTCGTTCGCCGGCGTGGAGGTGGCGCCGATCATCGAGGACGCCGCCGAGGTCGAGATCGAGCCCGACGACCTGCAGGTCGACACCTACCGCGCGTCGGGGGCGGGCGGCCAGCACGTCAACAAGACCGACTCGGCCGTGCGCATCACGCACCGTCCGAGCGGGATCGTCGTGCAGTGCCAGAACGAGCGCTCGCAGACGCAGAACCGCGAGACGGCGATGAAGATGCTGCGCTCCAAGCTCGTCGAGCGCGAGGAGCGCAAGCGGCTGGAGGAGATCGCGCGCGAGCGCGGGGACGCGCAGGACGTGAACTTCGGCTCGCAGATCCGCTCCTACGTGCTGCACCCGTACACGATGGTCAAGGACCACCGCACCGATCACGAGATGGGCGACGCCGGCCGGGTGCTCGACGGCGATCTCGACGGCTTCGTGCGCGCGTACCTGCTGCGCAGCGCATCTGCCGCCTAGCGCGGATCGACGGGAGAGCTCAGGCGCCGCGCAGCTGCGCCAGCCGCGACACGAGCTCGCCGAGCGAGGCGGCGATGAAGCCGCCGGACAGCACGATGAACGCCTCGAGCTGGAGGTTCACGCGCATGCCGGGCTCGCCAGAGGCGCGCACGTCGCTGCGCACGCCGAGGCAGGGCAGCCCGAGCGCCGCCGCGTAGCCGACCTCAGCCGCGGTGCCGGCGTCGACCTCCTGGCCGTCGAGCTGCGCGATGAGCAGCCGCGCGCCGCGGATCGCGGCGGCGTTGCGTTCGCCGACCTCGATCGCGAACGCGTGCTCGCGGCCGGTCTCCCGCGCGGCCGCGAACTCCTCGGGCAGCGACAGCGCCCAGGGGTCCACCGGCTCGACGTGCTCTGCGAGTGCGGGAAGGTAGCGCTGGGCGTAGTACGCGCGCCCGGGCTCCGAGAAGCCAAGCGGGCTGGCGACGTAGCAGCGCGGCCGGGCAGCGTCGGCGAACAGCTCGGCGAGCGGCAACGGCGTGGACGCGGCGAACACGAGTGCGATCCTGTCAGGGCCGGCGGCCGACCTCGCCCAGCCGCTCGGCCTCTGTCGCCGCGAGCGACAGGGCCTCGGCTCCGATCAGGCGCTCAAAGGGCCCGACCGCGAGCCAGAGGGCGCGCAGGCGCATCGTCGCCACCCGATCGGTCGGCGCGACGCGAGCCTCGCTGAAGAGCGTGCTCGACGCTCCGCCGGGTTCGGCCGTCACCCAGTGGGCGAACAGGACGCGTACGGTGCGGGGCACGCTCCAGGCGAGGAAGTCGTCAGGCCCGGCGAGATCGGCGTAGTCGCGGGAGAGCGTCCAGATGCGCCCGCAGAGGCCGGAGATCGCGTGGTGCGGGCCCTCGTCGAGCAGCGTGAAGGGGTCGTTGCAGAGCAGGCCCATGAACGACTGGTCGGGCGGCACGCCGGGGATCCGCCACCGCACGAGGTGCCCGATCGTCCGCGTCTGGTCCAGGCGCACGCTGCGCGCGGCGGCCCACAGGGTGTCGGGGTCGACCGCGGCCGCGCGGCTGTGGCATGTCGTGATCTCGGGGTCGGGCAGCCACGCGTCGAGGTCGATCATCGCAGCCCCATCTTCCCCCTTATCCTGCGCGGTCTCATGAGCCCTGACGCACAGACGCTCGCCGAGCTCGTCGCACAGACGCTCGCCGAGCTCGTCGCGCGTGCGCTTGCCGAGGACGTCGGCACGGGCGACGCAACGTCGCAGGCGACGGTTCCGCTCGGCACGCGCGCCGTCGCGACGATCGCGCAGAAGTCAGCGGGGGTCCTGTTCGGGCTCGACGCCGCGGAGGCGACGTTCCGCGCGCTCGATCCCGGCGTGCAGCTCGAGCGTCTGGGTCCGGAGGGCCGGTGGCGCGAGCCGCCGGCGCCCGGCCGGCGGGCGACCGGCGAGGCGCGCGCGCTGCTCGCCGCAGAGCGCACCGCGCTGAACTTCCTGCAGCGACTGTCGGGCGTGGCGACGCTGACGGCGCGCTGCGTGCGCGCGGTCGAGGGCACCGGCGCGCAGATCCTCGACACCCGCAAGACCACGCCCGGCCTGCGGGCGCTCGAGAAGGCCGCCGTCGCCGCCGGCGGCGGGGTCAACCACCGCGTGGGGCTGTACGACATGGTGCTCATCAAGGAGAACCACGCCACCTTGGCGGGCGGCGTCGGGGCAGCGGTGCGTGCGGCGGCGGCTGCGTTTCCCGACCTGCCGCTGGAGGTCGAGTGCGCGACGCTCGCCGAGGTCGACGAGGCGCTGCAGGCGGGTGCGAGCCGGATCCTGCTCGACAACATGCAACCGAGCCAGCTGCGCGCCGCGGTCTCCCACGTGGGCGGACGCGCGCGCTTGGAGGCCAGCGGTGGGATCGGCTTCGACACGCTCCGGGGTTACGCGGAGACGGGCGTAGACTGGATATCGATCGGAGCGCTTACGCACTCCGCTCCGGCCCTGGACCTGTCGCTCCTCATGGAGGCGCTGCCGTGACGCTTCTACAGCTCTATGACGTGGCTGCCCTGCAGGACGAGGTGCGCACGCTCGCACAGGAGCGCGACGCCGTCATCCTCGCCCACAACTACCAGCTCCCCGAGATCCAGGACGTCGCCGACTACGTCGGCGACTCGCTCGGCCTGTCGCGTCAGGCGGCCGCCTCCGAGGCGAACGTGATCGCGTTCTGCGGGGTGCACTTCATGGCCGAGACGGCGTCGATCCTGTCGCCCGACAAGACGGTCCTGATCCCCGACGTCGACGCCGGCTGCTCGCTCGCCGACGCCATCACCCCCGATCAGCTGCGCGCGTGGCAGGCCCAGCACCCCGGCGCGATCACCGTCATGTACGTCAACACGACGGCGGCCGTCAAGGCGCTCACGGACTACTGCGTGACGTCGGCCAACGCGGTCTCCGTCGTCGAGCACATCCTGCGCGAGCATGGGCCGGAGACCGAGATCCTGTTCGGGCCGGACATGTTCCTCGGCGCCTACGTCGAGCGCCGCATCGGCCGCTCGCTGCACGTCTGGGACGGGGAGTGCCACGTCCACGCCGGGATCCGCCCGCGCGACATCGAGCACGTCCGCGCGGAACATCCCGGCGCCGATTTCCTCATTCATCCGGAGTGCGGCTGCTCGACCTCGGTGATGGAGTACGTCGCGGCCGGCGATATGGACCCCGACGGAGTCCACATGCTGTCGACCGGCGGGATGCTCAAGTACGCCCAGGACGCCGCCGCGGCGCAATCAGACCCCGGCCGCCCGCGCCGCAAGGCGATCGTCGCGACCGAGACCGGCATGCTGCACCCGTTGCGCGTGGTGGCGCCGGACACGGAGTTCATCGCCGCCAATGAGCGCGCGGCCTGCGTCTACATGAAGATGATCACGCTGCCCAAGCTGCGCGACGCCCTCCGCGACCTCGTTTACGAGGTCAAGGTCCCGGCCGACGTCGCCGAGCGCGCGCGGGTGCCGATCGAGCGGATGATCGCGATCTCCTGACGGCTCGCAGCGCGCAGCCGACGGTCTAGGCTGACGCCGTGCTGACATCCGCCCGCTCGCGCTCGCTGATCGTGCTCGTCGTCACGCTCGTCGGCGGGCTCGCGCTGCTGAGCGGCTGCGGGGGCGACGACGCGCCGCAGACGAAGGAGAGCTTCATCCTCGAGGCCGACGGCGTCTGCGAGAGCTTCGCCGGCGAGTTCAGCGAGGCCGGCCTCAAGGACCCCGGCACGCCGCAGGAGGTCGCCGACGCCAACCGCGTCCTGGCCGACCTCTACGAGCGCTTTGGCGAGCGCCTCAGCGAGGTGGAGCTGCCGGCGAGCGGCGCCGCGCGGACGCAGGCGCAGGCCTACGTCAACTCGGTGCGCCGCTCCGAACCGCTCCTCGACCGGCTGCGCGAAGCCTCCGATGCCTTCCTGCAGGCGGCCGAGGGCAGCAATCGGCAGGCGCTCAGCGTCGCTGGCAACAACCTGCGCAGGGCGCTGGACGCATTCCGCGCCGCGCGCGCGGCGTCAGACCGGCTGGCCGTGGCATACGGGTTGAACCTCTGCGGCAACCTGGACTAGTGGTCGTCCGGAGGCTCCTGGGTGTCGTGGCGGTCGCCGTGCTCGCGGCTGCTGCGGCTTCGGCGACCGAGGGGGCGACGGCGGAGGGGCCGCCGGCGCGGGACGATCCGGTGGACGTCTTCGCAAGCCCGCTGGACATCACCTCGCTGACGTTCGGCCAGCAGCGCGACCGCTTCGCGCTCAAGGCGACCACCGCCGGCGCGTGGACAGTCGATCAACTCGCACCCGCGGCCGGCCGGTCGCTCCGCGTCAAGCTCTTGCGCCGCTACTCGTGGAGCGCCGAACGTACCTCGCGTGGCGCAACAGGATGCTCGTCGCGCGCGTCGTGCATCGACAGGGTGCCCGAGAGCGGCACGGTGGCGGCCCGGAAGGTTCCCGTGGCCGCGTTCTCGGTGCCGCGCGGATGCGTGGTCAGCGGGACGACGCAGCGCCGCGCGGGGCCCAGCAGCGTGCGCGCCGTCGCGCTGACGTTCGACGCGGGCCAAGCTTCTTCACCGCCTCGATCCTGCGCATCCTCGAGCGCGAGCATGTCCCGGCGACCTTCTTTGTGATCGGCAGCCGGGCACGGGGCAACCGGGCACTGCTGAAGCGGATGCTGCGCGGCGGTTCGACGATCGCCAACCACACGCTGACGCATGCGAACGTCGCGGGCGCAGGCGCTTTCGCCGCGCAGCAGATCGCCGCGACGCAGTCGATCATCCACCACGAGTCGGGTTTCAAGCCATGCCTGTTTCGCCCGCCGTATGGGGCGAGCAGGCCAGCGCTCAGCGATGTCGTCCGATCATTCGGTGCGCTGTCGATCCTGTGGGATGTCGACTCGAACGACCGGCAGAGGCCGGGCACCGCGACGATCGTCGCCGATGTCCTGAGGCAGACGCGCCCCGGCTCGATCATCCTCATGCACGACGGTGGCCGCGACCGAAGCCAGACCGTCGCTGCCCTGCCGACGATCATCCGCGAGCTACGCCGCCGCGGGCTTCGCTTCGTGACGGTGGAGCAGCTGCTGGGCCTGCGGCTGATCGGAGCGGCCGGTTCTCGACGCCACGCAGCCCTACGTGGGTAGCTTCACCCGTCCGTCAGCAGATCCAGCCCTCCGCTCACCGCCTCGTGCACCACGCGCAGGCTCGCGACCTTGCGCTCGAGCTCGGCCGGCGTGTAGCAGTGCATGTCGGCCCGAGCGCCCATCTCGCTCGCGTCCCACAGGTTGCCCGCGTGGTAGACGCGCTCGAGCCACGGCATGCCGTCGAAGGCACCCGAGACCAGCACCACCACGTACTCCGGGCCGCGCTCGCGCTGCGGAGGTGCGCCGCGCAGGTCCGCCACACGGGCGCCGGCCAGCACCGCGCGCTCCAGCGGCCAGCGGTCGCCCACGCGAGCGGCGTAGCGTGCGAGCTCGCGGTGGTTCAGGCTCGATGTGGGCTCAGCTGAAGTCACCCTCGCTGTGCGGCCCCACGCAGGCGACCGCCAGCGTGTCGGCGACGTCCCGCGCCACCTCGACGACCTCCTCGAGCGTCACGGCGTCCAGCGCCGCGATCGCCGCGTCGGGGTCGATCTTCTCGCCGAACACGATCGACTGCGCGGCGGCGTAGCGCGCGACGGCGTTCGTGTTCTCGAAGGCCAGCACGCGGCGGCCGGCCGCGTACGCGCGCGCCCGCTCCACCTCGGCCTGCGTCGGGCCGTCGTCGCGCAGCTCGCTGACGATCTCGCGCATGCGCGTGTAGGCCTCGATGCACTTCGTCGAGTCCAGGCCGGCGGCCAGCTGTAGCAGCGGCACGTCGGCATGCGAATGCGACACGCCGTAGACGGAGTAGGCCAAGCCGCGCTGCTCGCGGATCTCGTCGAACAGGCGCGAGCTCATCGAGCCGCCCAGCAGCGTCGCGTAGATCGACATCGCCGCGCGATTGGCGGGGTCCGAGACGTCAACCTGCGGGCGGTAGGACATCCGCAGGTGCGATTGGTTGGTCTCGCGCTCCTGGACGATGACCTTCGGTGCAAAGGGCGGTGCGGGCTCGAACGGCTCCGGAGCGGGGAGCGTCGGGAAGCGCTCGAAGAGCTGTGAGAAGGCGCCGTCGGCGGGGACGTGCTCGAGGTTGCCCACGATGAACGCGCCGCCGCGCGAGCCGGCCCAGCGGCGGTTGCGAAACTCGAGGATCGCGTCGCGCGTGAACGTGCGCAGGTGCTCCTCCGGGCCCAGCACCGGGCGCCCGAGCGGATGCTCGCCGAACGCCGCGCGATCGATCAGCTCCTCCGCGACCGACGAGGGCTCGTCCTTGTAGCGCTGGATCTCCTGGATGACCACGCCGCGCTCCCTGTCGAGCTCGTCGGCGTCGACGTGCGGGCGACCGACGAAGTCCGTCAGCAGGTCGGCCGCGTCGGCCGCCGCCTCGGCGCGGACGGTGATGTGAAAGGCGACGAGGTCATGCGACGTGTAGGCGTTCAGCGACCCGCCCAGGCGCTCCGCGGTCTCGTTGACGTCGCGGTAGTGCGGGAACTTCTCTCCGCCCTTGAAGACGAGGTGCTCGAGGAAGTGCGCCATGCCGTTCTCCTCGGGGCGCTCCGTCCGCGCGCCGGCTTCGAACGCGACGAGGATCGTGACCGCGCGCGTTCCGTCGATGCCGATCCGGTGCAGGGGCAGGCCATTGGCCAGCGTGGAAGTGACGATCGTGGGCATGACCCAACGGTAGCGGCAGGTTTCAGTGACGGTCCGCGATCGCGGCGACCGCAACGCGCTGCACCGCCAGCACCGCGGTGTCGTCGCTCTGCTCGCCCGTGGCGAAGGCGCTCAGGGCGGCGTCGATGCGCGCCACCGCGTCATCGGCATCCGTCGCGCCCGCGAGCGTGCGTGCGAGGCGCTCCTCGCCGAAGCGTCCGTCCGCGCCGACGGCGTCGAACACGCCGTCGGTGAACAGCGCGAGCACGTCGCCGGGCTCGAGCTCGACCTTCGTGCAGGTCCACGCCTGGATCGCGTAGGCACCGAGCATCGGCGAGTACTCGCCGACCGCCCGCACCTCGCCGTCGCGCACGAGCAGGGGCAGCGGATGGCCGGCGCACACGATGTCGGCGGTCGCGGTGCCCGCGTCGCCGTCGCAGAGCAGCACCGCGGCCACGGAGCACAGCGACATGTCGGCGCGGGCGAGCAGCTCGTCGTTGAGCGTCTTCACCGCGTCGAGCGGATCGTCAAGCAGCGTTGCCGCCGTGCGCAACGTGTGGCGCGCCAAGCCGGTCAGCGCGGCCGCCGGCGCGCCGCGGCCCACGACGTCGCCGATGATCGCCAGCCAGCCGCCCTCCACCGCGAGCGCGTCGTAGAAGTCGCCGCCGACCCAGTTCTCGTCTCCGGCCGCGCGGTACAGGGTCGCCGCCTTCCAGCCCGGCATGTTCGGCAGGCTCCTTGGCAGCAGGCTCGTCTGCAGCGTGCGGGCGATGTTCGAGCGCTCCGTGTACAGCCGCGCGTTGTCAACGGCGGCCCCGGCGCGCCGAGCCAGCTCCGCCGCGAGGCTGAGGTCGGCGTCGCTGAAGCGGCGCCCTGAGTCCGCGCTGATCAGCGTCAGCGCGCCGATGATCTTGCCACCCGCCGCCATCGGCACGAGCAGCGCGGCGCGCATGCCCACGGCGCGCAGCAGCTCGAGGTGCTGCTCGTCCTGGGCGACGTCGGAGAGCATCTCGTCCGGTATGTCGTTGGCGAGGTGGGGCTGGCCGTCGCGCAGGAGCTGCGCCACGGGGCTCGGCGCATCGAGGCGCGTCGGATAGAGCTCGCCGATGCTCCGCGCGAGCGCGACCTTTCCGGGATCGACGTGCGCCACGGCGACCGTGCGGGCGAAGCCGTGGCTGTCGGGCAGCGTCACCGCGCACCAGTCGGCGAGCTCCGGCACGGCAAGCTCGGCGACCTGCTGAAGCGTGCGTTCGTAGTCGAGGGAGGAGGACAGCAGCTCGCCCGCGCGAGCCAGCATGCGCTGGGCCAGTTCGGCCCGCTTGACCTCGGTGATGTCCTCGATGACGTTGACGACGAGCTTGAGCTCGCCGTCGGCGCCGTAGACGCCCGACGCCTTGGTCACGCGCCAGTCGACGTCGCCCGTGCGCTTGTTCACGGCGCGCACCACGAGCGGCTCGGGCGCGCGCTCGCCGGCCAGCAGCTGGCGCCCCGGGAGATCCTCCAGATGCAGCGGCGAACCGTCCTCCTTCGTCGCGTCGAACGTGTTGACGACCTCGTCGATCGGGGTGGCGAGCAGCTCCTGAGTGGATTCGTAGCCGAGCATCTGCGCCGCCGCCTCGTTGGCATAGATGAGCCCCCCGCCTCTGTGCTGCACGGTGACCGCCTCGCCGAGCGTGGACAGCACGGCCGTCAGCTGGGCCTCGATCGTCTCGAGCTCGGCGAACAGCCCGGCGTTGTCGAGCGCGAGCGCGGCGCGGCCGGCGAGGGCCCTGGCGAACTCGAGGTCGTCGCGCCGGTAGCGTCGCTGCGAATGCGCGGTGACGAGCATGACCAGCGCGCCGAGCCGGCGCCCGCGGGCGCGCAGCGGAACGACGATCGCAGAGCCGATCTGCGACGCGCGCAGGCGCTCGAGCTCGGCGTCGTCACCCGCCAGGCGGCGCAGCAGATCGTCGTCGACATGCTCGGCGAGAAACGGCTGCTGCGGGATTCGCGGGTCGTCGGGCGCCAGCGGCCGGCGGCCCGAGAACGTCGCTGCGATCTCGTCGCCTCGCGGGCCTGCGGCGCGCACGGCCAGGCGCCGGATCTCGCCGCCGCTGACCGCGTCGACGATGCAGATGTCGGCGACCGCCGGCACGAGCAGCTCGTTGAGCGCCGTCACGGTGGTGGGGAGGTCGCGCGTGCCGTCGGCGATCTCGCCGGTCGCGGCGAGGACGGCGAAGCGCTTGCGGTCGCGGTGGGTGCGCTCGCGATTGCGGGCGGCGACGACGGCGATGACCGTGATCGCGACGCAGACGAGGAGGCGCTGGAAGTAGATGCCCTCGCCGAGGTTGTCGTTCCAGAAGCCGCTGAGCGCGACGAGCACGGCCGCCGCCGCGCCGACGATCGCGACGTCGCGCGGAGCGCCGAACAGGCTGCTGATGAGCGGCGCGAAGACGACAAGGCCGACGAGGACGAACGACGACCCGATCGACATGTCGATCGCGGCGAGCAGCCCCGCGATCGACAGGCCGGTCGCCAGAGTGAGCGTACGTGGGCGAGTCCCGGCCGGTGACACCGGCCGATCATAGGTGCGCCCGGTACGCGGCGTGAGGTCCTACGCCAGGCGCCGGGCGCCGGCTGCAACGCTCGCTACGGCGGCGGGTCCTGCGGCGTGTCGAAGCGGCCGCCGTCGATCAACTCGATGCGGTAGCCGTCGGGGTCGGCGATGAACGCGATGAGCGGGAGGTCCTCGCGTCCGCCCGGGTGAAACGGCGGCTTCTCGGGCTGCACGCCGAGCGGCTCGAGCGACGCGAGCGCGGCGTTGATGTCGTCGACCGTCAGCGCCATGTGGTTGTAGCCCGTGCCGAGGTCGTAGGGCTCCTCCTGGCCGAGGTTGACGGTCAGCTCGAGCACGTCGCCACCGCCCGGCAGCCCCATGTACAGGTTGTACGCGGTCTCGAAGTTCAGCCGCCCGCGCGGCTCGAAGCCGAGCGCCTCATAGAAACGCTGCGAGGCCTCCGGATCGAGGACGCGGACGCAGGTGTGGACGTACTGCCTGGCCATCGTGCGTGCTGGGGATACCCCGCGAGTGGCAGGCGAAACGACGACCCCTTCGTGCTCATCGTTCGCCGGCCGAGGCCGCCGGTCGATCGCCGCGCGCGCACGAATTCCTGCACGCTGCAAGACGACGTGCGCCCGACGCGAGAACCCTGCACCCCCGCTAGGTTGCTCCTACATGTCTGCCTCCGAGCGACAGATCCGAGCACGCCATCTTCCGGCCGCGCGACACCGCGCCCAAAGGCCACCGGTCGCTTCTCCGGCACGCGCGGCGCAGCTGCCGCCCGACGCGCGCAACGTCATCGAGTTTCGCAACGTCTGCATGCACTATCCCGCCGGCGACATCGGCCTCGATGGGGCGACGTTCAACATCCGCCGTGGCGAGTTTCTCTTCATCGTGGGGTCCACCGGGTCGGGCAAGTCGACGATCATGCGGCTGCTCATCAAGGAGCGCGAGCCGACCTCCGGCTCGATCCGTGTCGCCGGCCGTGATCTCGGCACGCTCGAACACAAGAAGGTGCCGTACTACCGGCGCAACATCGGCGTCGTCTTCCAGGACTTCAAGCTCCTGCCCAACCGCACGGTGTACGACAACGTCGCCTACGCGCTGTCGGCGACCGGCGCGCGACGCAAGGAGATCCGCACGAAGGTTCCCGACGTCCTGCGCCTGACCGGGCTGTCGACGAAGCTGCACAACTATCCGGACCAGCTCTCCGGCGGCGAGCAGCAGCGCGTCGCCGTCGCGCGTGCGTTCGTCAACCACCCGCCGCTGCTGCTGGCCGACGAGCCCACCGGCAACCTCGATCCGAACACCTCGCTGGGGATCATGCAGCTGCTGTACCGCATCTACCGCGCCGGTACGACCGTCCTCGTCGCCACGCATGACGCCAGCATGGTCGACCGCATGCGCCGCCGCGTCATCGAGTTGCGCGGCGGCCAGATCATCCGCGACGAGGCGAGCGGCCTGTACGCGCAGGGCGAGCAGACGACCGACGAGTTCAGCGACATGCTCGACCGCGCCTACGGCGAGCTCGGCCGCGACCAGCCGACCGACGACTTCATGACTCCTCAGCCGCACGCGCCGGCCCCCCGTTCCACCGAGCAGCATCTGTGGAGCGCCGGGGGCGGCCTGTCGACCCCCGACCCGCCCGCCGGCGGCGGCGGCGGTTTCCGGAACTACCCGTGAACTTCCCGTTCTTCCTGCGCGAGGTCACGCGCTCATTGCGCCGCGATGCGGGCCCGCCGTTCGCGGCGATGGCCTCGGTGCTCGTCACGATGCTCGTGCTCGGGGTCTTCATCCCGATCGTGCAGGCAACCAACGGTGCTGCCAACGAGGTGCGAGGCAAGGTCCTGGTCGACGTCTTCCTGAAGACCTCGGCGACGGACAACGCCGTCGAAGCCGTCCGGCGCCAGCTCACGCAGAACACGCCGCACGTCGGCAAGGTCGAGTTCGTCTCGAAGGCCGAGGCCTACGCCAAGGAGAAGCGGCAGAACCCCGAGGCCTACGAGCTGCTCGGCTCCAACCCGCTGCCGGACACGTTCCGCGTCACGCCGAGCTCCCCCGGTGACATCAACAAGCTGCGCGACGCCCTCGCGCCGCTGACGCCCAGCGGCGAGCGCAGCGTGATCCACCCGGCGATCGACGAGGTCAAGAACCGTCGCGACGAGACGACGAAGATCCTCTCCGCCACACGCGTCGTGAAGCTCAGCATCGGCCTCCTCGCCGCGCTGCTGATCCTCGCCTCGGTGCTGCTGATCTCCAACACGATCCGCCTGTCGCTCATGGCCCGCCGTCGCGAGGTGGCCGTGATGAAGCTCGTCGGCGCGACCGACTGGTTCATCCGCTGGCCGTTCGTCCTCGAGGGCATCTTCGTCGGCGCGATGGGAGGGCTCATGGCGATCGCCACGCTGCTTGTCGCCAAGGTCGCGTTGATCGACCCGCTCAAGGCGGACTTCTCGCTCATCGCCTCGCCCGACACGATCAACTTCGGGCTGCTCGTCATGGTCCTGCTCGTCGCGAGCATCGCGGTCTCCGCTGCCGGCTCGGGCCTGTCGCTGCGGCGCTTCCTGCGCGTGTAGTCGTCGCTTCGCGTCGGCGGTGCGCTCCGCTCGCGTGCTCTGCGCCGTCGGGCGCATGCCGGAACGGCATCGATGACGGGTCGGCCGGGGCGCCGTGGGTCGGCGTCGCCTCGAACGCCGAGGGTCGTGAGCATGAACGAGTGACACTTGGGCTCGCGCTTCGGCGCGAGGCGTCAGTCGTTCATGGCATGCATGAACAAGCGACGCGTGAGCGCTCGGCCGTCATCGCGGTGTCAGTTGTTCATGCACGCTGTGTGTCGCAGAGGGGACCGCATGAATGCGGCTGCGTCCGGGGCACGTTCCTCGACGCGGCCGGTTCTCGACCGCTCGCCGTACGCTCGCCGCCGTGGCCGCCGCGTAGTGGCACCCTGCGCCCCCAGCTGTCACACTCGCGCTGGGTGAGCTTGCGGGGGAGCATCCGGGCGGTCGGCGTCGTCGGCGCGGTGGCGGCGGCGCTGACC
>DASYVZ010000286.1:0-1856 GCA_035936515.1 Solirubrobacteraceae bacterium
CCGCACCGCGCAGCGCCGCCTCGAGGCGCTCGATGCGCTGCAGCAGCGCCTGTGTCGACGGGTCGATCGCCGGCGCGGCAGCCTTCACGAGCGCGAGCTCGAGCTGCGTGCGCGCGTCCGAGCCGTTCTTGGTGGCGTCCATCGCGGCCGCCAGCAGATCCAGCAGCCGCGCCACGGCGCCGGTGCCGATCCGTGCGGCCTGCTCCGCCAGCCGACCGTCGCGGTCGGGGGTGATCTGCAGTTCCACCGGCACCTCGCCGAGCGTCTGGACGATCATGAGATCGCGCGCGTGCGCCTCGAGATCGCGGACGAAGCCGAGCGCGTCGCGGCCGGACTGCGTCAGCCGCGCGGCGGCCAGCAGCGCCGCCCGCGAATCGCCGGCGGCGATCGCGTCGAAGGCGTCGAAGAGCAGGTCGACGTCGGCGACGCCGAGCACCGCGAGCACGTCCTCGGTTGCGATGTGCAGCGACGCCGACGCATCGGCGGGGTCGCTGCCGGCGTACGTGACGAGCTGCTCGAGCGTGCCCAGCGCGTCGCGGAAGGATCCCGTCGCGTGGCGCGCGAGCAGGACGACGGCGTCGGGCGCGATCGCGATCCGCTCGGCCTGCGCGACGCGCTTGACGACGGCGGCGAGCTGCTCGACCGTCGGCCGCGCGAAGTCGAAGCGGTGGCAGCGGTCGACCACCGTCGCCAGCACCTTCGAGGCCTCCGTCGTGGCGAGCACGAAGACGGTGTTCGGCGGCGGCTCCTCGAGCGTCTTGAGAAACGCGTTCCACGCCTGGGTGGAGAGCATGTGCGCCTCGTCGAGGATGTACACCTTGTGGCGCCCGGACACCGGCGCGTAGACGACGCTCTCGCGCAGGTCGCGGATGTCGTCGACGGAGTTGTTCGACGCGGCGTCCATCTCGATGACATCCAGCGAGTTCGCCGAGGCGATCGAGGCGCACGAGTCGCAGCGGCCGCAGGGCTCGACGGTCGGACCGTCCTCGCAGTTCAGGCACGCCGCGAGGATCTTCGCCATCGAGGTCTTGCCGGTCCCGCGCGAGCCGACGAAGAGATAGGCGTGATGGACCTTGTCCTGCGTGACGGCGTTGCGCAGCGTGCGCACGACGTGGTCCTGACCCACGACATCGGCGAACGTGCGCGGGCGATGACGGCGGTAGAGCGAGGGGACCTCGGGCACGGCTCTCGAGGATAGCTTTGAAGGCGGGCGGTGACCCGCGCCGGGCGGGAGCCGATCGAGGGGATACGGTCTCGCCGATGGCGCGAATCCGCTTCGTGGTCGGGGTGCTCGTCGGCGCCGTCGCGCTGCGGCTGCTGGCCGGGCCGGGCCTCGTGAACTACGACACGCTCTACACGCTCGTGTGGGGCCGCCAGCTCACCCGCGGCACGCTGCCCGACCTCGAGGTCGCGATCGCGCCCACGCCGCACCCGCTGGCGAACCTCGGCGCCGTGCTGCTGTCGCCGCTGAGCTCGATCGAGTTCGACGGGCTGCACGGCGAGCTTGGCGCGATGGCGGCCGTCGCGCTGGCCTATGTCTCGCTGGCGCTGCTGGGCTGGGTCGTCTTCGCGCTCGGCCGCGCGTGGTTCAACACCGCGGCCGGCGTGCTCGCCGCCGCGATCGCCCTGACGCGCGTGCCGGTGCTCGACTTCGGCGCGCGTGCCTACGTCGACATCCCGTTCCTCGTGCTCCTGCTCGCCGCGCTGCTCGTCGAGACACGCCGCCCGCGCGCCGGCATCCCGGTGCTCGGCCTGCTTGCGCTCGCCGGGCTGCTGCGACCGGAGGCGTGGCTGTTCAGCGCGGCCTACGTGCTCTGGCTGCTGTGGCCGGGACTGCGTGCCGCCCGCGTGCGTGG
>DASYVZ010000287.1:0-5513 GCA_035936515.1 Solirubrobacteraceae bacterium
GAGATCGTGGCGACGACGACGAAGATCCCGTCGGCCGACAGCATGCGCCGGTCGCGCAGTGCCACGTCGGTGACGTCGCCGATGTCGACACCGTCGACGAAGATCATCCCCGACTGGACCTTCTCGCCCCAGCGCGCGCCCTTGGCGTCGAGCTCGAGCGGCAGCCCGTTCTCCCCCTTGAAGATGTTGTCGGGGCTGACCCCGACCGACTCGGCGAGCTGGCCGTGCAGGTGGATGCGCTTGTGGTCGCCGTGAAACGGCATGACGTAGCGCGGCCTGGTCAGGTTGAGCATGAGCTTGATCTCCTCCTGATAGCCGTGGCCGGAGGCGTGGATCGGCGCGTCCTTCGTCGTGATGACGTCGCAGCCGATGTGGTAGAGGCGGTCGATCGTGTCGTTGACGGCTCGCTCGTTGCCGGGGATCGGCGTAGCGCTGAAGACGACGGTGTCGCCGGAGTGCAGCTCGACCTGGGGGTGGTCGCGGTGCGCCATGCGGCGCAGCGCGCTGAGCGGCTCGCCCTGGGAGCCCGTCGAGATGATCACGATCTTGTGGTCGGGAAACTGCGCGATCTCGCGCGGCCCGATGATGATGCCTTCGGGGACCCTGATGTGCCCCAGCGAGCGGCCGATGTTCGTGTTCTTCTTCATCGAGCGCCCGACGAGGACGACCTTGCGGTCCAGCGCCGCCGCGGCGTCGACGACCTGCTGCACGCGATGGATGTTCGATGCGAACGAGGTGACGATGATGCGCCCCGTGCAGCGGCTGAACACGTCGCGCAGGTTCGGCCCGGCGACCCGCTCGCTCGGAGCGAAGCCGGTGCGGTCGGCGTTCGTAGAGTCGCCGCACAGCAGCAGCAGCCCGTCACGGCCCAGCTCGGCGAGGCGCGCGACGTCGGCGGGGCGGCCGTCCACCGGCGTCTGGTCGAACTTGTAGTCGCCGGTGACGAGGATCGTGCCGAGCTCGGTCTTGACCGCCACCGCGTTCGCATCGGGGATCGAGTGCGTCATGTGGATGAGCTCGAGATCGAACGGACCGGCCTCGATGACCTCGCCGTCGCGCACGTCCTCGACGTGGACCTCGCGCGAGAGCTTGTGCTCGTCGAGCTTGGAGCGCGCCATCGCCATCGTCAACGGTCCGCCGTAGACGGGCGGCGCGTCGTGGACGCCCAGCTCGCGCAGCAGGAAGGGCAGGCAGCCGAGATGATCCTCGTGGCCGTGCGTCACGGCGATCGCCTCGATGTCCGACACGCGGCCGCGCAGGTAGGCGAAGTCGGGCAGGACGAGGTCGATGCCCATCATCTCGGCCGTCGGGAAGCGCAGCCCGACGTCGACGAGCACGATCCTGTCCTCGTACTCGACGACGGTCATGTTCTTGCCGATCTCCCCCAGGCCGCCAAGGGGAAGGACGCGCAGCGAGCTTGGGGTCAAGCCGCCGCCCCGACGAGCAGCCCGCGCTCGGTCAGCATCGCGCGGATCGTCGCGGTCTCCTGCGCGTCCGCCTCGACGTAGGGCAGTCGCGGAGCGCCGACGTTGTGGCCGAGCAGGTTCAGCGCCGTCTTGTTCGCGACGGCGGCGGGCGCGACGCTCATCGCCTCGAAGACCGGCAGCAGGCTCTCGTGGATCGCTGCGCGCTCATCCGGCTCGTCGACCATCCGGCGCATCTCGGGGCCGACGATGTGGCTCGACGTCAGGATGCCGCCCGGCTCGCCCATGTCCAGCACGCGGGCGAGGATCTCGTCGTTGCCGGCGTAGATCCGCAACCCGTCGACCGGCGCCAGGTTGTCGTTGTTGGCCTGCTTGACGGCCTCGATGTGGTCGAGCTGCGCCAGCTCGGCGAGCAGGTCGTTGGGCATGTCCGAGCCGGTGCGCTGCGGGATGTTGTAGAGCACGATCGGGCGGTCGGCGACCCGGCTGACCTCGCGGTAGTGGGCGATGATCCCGCGCCGGTTGGGGCGGTTGTAGTACGGGTTGACCGACAGCAGCGCATCGGCGCCGCGCTCGCAGGCGGCTTCGGTCAGCGCGACCGCGTGGCGGGTGTCGTTGGAGCCGACCCCGGCGACGATGGTCGTCCCGGGCGGCCTGGCCTCGACGGCGACCTCGATGACGCGCAGGTGCTCGTCGTCGTCGAGCGTCGCCGCCTCGCCCGTCGTGCCGCAGACGACGAACCCGTCCGAGCCGTTGGCAGCGAGATGGCGCATGAGGGCGACGAGCGCCTGCTCATCGACGCCGCCCGCCGCGTCGAATGGGGTGACGATCGCGGTGAGGATGGCTCCCAGCTCGCGCACCCCCTCAAGGTATCGCAGCCGATCCGACGAGTTCGATCCGCGCGGACCTCCCAGCAGACCTCCAGCTCGCCGGTCGTCATGGAGTTCATCACGCGTCGGTGCACGGGTCGCCCGGGCTCGTCGAGGGCGCGTGGCACACTGCGGTCGATGACAGAGCGCGCGCAGGACGCCTCACCGCGCGATCCGGCGGCCGCGGAGCTGGTCGCGGAGGTGATGGGCGTGCGCTGGAGCGTGTCCGACGGCGACTTCGCGGTGCTAGACGCCGTCTCGGACGATGGTGAGCCGGTCGTGCTCGTCGGCGCGCTCGGACACGTGCGCGAGGGCGAGTCGGTCGCGCTCGATGGCGGCTGGCGCTGCCATCCGCGCCACGGCTGGCAGTTCAGCGTCGAGCGCGTGCGGATCCTCGAGCCGGTCAGCGACACCGCGGTGGCGTCGTATCTGGAGTCCGTCAAGCACATCGGCCCGCGCGGAGCGGCGCTGCTCGTCGACCGCTACGGCGCCGGGGAGGTGCTCGCCGCCATCGATCGCGACCCGGAGGGAGTGCTGCGGGGCGTGCCCGGCATCGGCGCCCGGCGGCTGGGCGCGGCGGTGCAGTCCTGGCGCGACCAGCGAGAGCTGCGCGAGCTGCGGCTGTTTCTCGACACGCACGGCGTCGACGCCGCCTCGGCCGCGCGGATCGCACGCCACTTCGGCGCCGGATCGATCGCGCGCCTGCAGCGCGAGCCCTACGCGATCTGTGAGCTCGACGGGATCGGCTTCGCGACGGCCGACGCGCTCGCGCGCGCGCTCGACACCCCGCTGGATGCGCCCGACCGGCTGACCGCAGGGGTGCTGCACGCGCTCGACCAGGCGCAGGCCGACGGCCACTGCCATCTCCCCCGCGCCGAGCTCCTCGTGCGAGCGTCGCGCCTCCTCGGCATCGAGGTCGACGTCGACGAGGCGATCGATGCGCTCGCCGCACGCGGCCGGGTGGTCGTCGACGACGCGGGCCGGGTCAGCGAGGCGCGCCTGCACGCCGTCGAGCAGCGTCTGGCCGCACACGTTCGGCGCCTGCTCGACGACGAGCCCACGCTTGCGCTGCGCGACGTGAAGCGCCCCGCGCGCGGCGCCTTCGTCCCCAGCGACGACCAGTGGCGCGGCGTGACGCAGGCGCTCGAGCATCGGCTCTCGATCCTCACCGGCGGGCCGGGCACGGGCAAGAGCGCGACGATGCGCACGCTCGTCGACCTGCTCAAGGCGCACCGCAAGAGCGCCCGCCTGTGCGCGCCGACCGGCAAGGCGGCGCGGCGGCTGAGCGAGCTGACCGGCGTGGATGCGACGACGATCCACCGGCTGCTGGAGTGGGCCCCGGACGGTGGCTTCACGCGCGATGGCGCAAACCCGATCGACGGCTGCGATGTGCTGATCGTCGACGAGGCCTCGATGCTGTCGGTCCACCTCGCCGAGGCGCTGCTGGCGGCGGTCGGGCCGCGCACCCACGTGCTGCTCGTCGGCGACGTCGACCAGCTCGCGCCGGTCGGCCCCGGCCGCGTGCTCGAGGACCTGCTCGAGCTCGAGGGGCGCGCCGACGGCGGCCGGGTGGTGCCCGCCACGCGGCTGACCGAGGTCTTCCGGCAGGCCGCGCGCTCGCTGATCGTGCGCGCGGCCCACGCGATCAACGCCGGCGAAGTGCCCGACGGCGCCGCGCGAGCCGACGACGTGCGCGACTTCTTTCTCATCGCGCGTGAGGGGCCGCGCGCGATCTTCGACGAGGTCTGCGAGCTCGCCGCAACGCGTCTGCCCTCCCACTACGAGTTCGATCCGGCCGCCGACGTACAGGTGCTCGCGCCGATGCACAAGGGCCCGCTGGGGATCGACGCCCTGAACGCGGAGCTGCGCGCGCGCCTGAACCCTGACGGCGCACCGATCGCCGGTACGGGGCTGCGCGTCGGCGACAAGGTCATGCAGACGCGCAACTCCTACGAGCACGACCTCTTCAACGGCGAGCGCGGTGTGCTGCTGCACCACGACGACGAGCGCGACCGCGTCCTGTTCGGCGGCGAGGACGGGCGCCGCGTGTCGCTGCCCGTCGATGCCCTCGACACGCTGCGCCTCGCGTACGCCGCGACCGTCCACAAGGCGCAGGGCTCGCAGGCGCGGGCGATCGTCGTCCCGGTGTTCCGCGGCCACCAGATCATGCTCACCCGCAACCTCGTCTACACCGCGGTGACGCGCGCACAGGAGGTGTGTGTCGTCGTGGGCGAGCGCGCCGCGCTCGCGGTGGCCGTGCGTCGCACAGACGCGCGGCGACGCCACACGCGGCTCAGCGAGCTCGTGGCGGTCCGGCCGCGTGGCGGCTGACGGGCTGTATCCGCACGTCAGCCGAGGTCGGTTCATCCCGATGGAGGCCCGCCGAGCAGCAGCGTGTCGACGAGCAGAAACAGCGCCAGCACCCCGACGACGACGGCGAACGCGCGCCCGAGCATCGCCTGGGGCACGCGGTCTGCGAACAGCGACCCGACGAGCGCGCCGACGCCGGTCGACAGCGCCAGCGCGATCGTCACCGAAAGCTCGACTGAGGCGCCGATCGCCAGGTGGCTGGCCAGTGCGGCGACCCCCGTCAGCGTGATGATCACAAGCGACGCCGCCACCGCGCGGCGAAAGCCGAACCCGAGCCAGAGCGTCAGCACCGGCACGATGAGAAACCCGCCGCCCACGCCGAAGAAGCCCGTCAGAACGCCGACGCCGGCGCCGGCGAGGACCACGCGCTTGGTCGGCGCGTCCGGACATGCCCGCTCGTCATCACCGCTGCCCTGCGCCGCACGGTGCCACGTTGCCGCGGAGGCGATGAGCATCACCGGCACGAACGCCAGGATCAGCATTTCGGCGCTGACGGCCGCGTTCGCAAGCGCGCCGAGCAGCGACGACGCCGCCGCCGGAGCCGTGAATGTCAGCGCGACGCGCCAACACACGTGCCCGCGCAGCGCGAGCGCCCCCGCGCCCACCCCGGCCGCCATGGCGACGACGACGAGCGCCGCCGTCGAGGCCGGTCCAACCTCCTCACCGAGGCCGTAGACGAGCAGCGGCAGCGCCAGAATCGCACCGCCACCGCCAACCGTGCCGACGACGAGGCCGATGGCGAACCCGAAAGGGATCGCGAGCACGACCATGTTCACGCCGGGGACGCTAGCCGCTGGCTGCGCCGCGAGCGGCGAGGCGTGGTTCCCAGGGCGGGCCCGCGGAGCATGAG
>DASYVZ010000288.1:0-7978 GCA_035936515.1 Solirubrobacteraceae bacterium
GGCGTCGAGCACCGCCTCGAGGAGGTCGCGCGCGTCGGCGATGTGCTGTTCGTCAACGACTCGAAGGCGACGAACGTCGCCTCGACGCTGGTTGCTCTGGCGAGCTTCCCCGACGCAGCGGTACACCTCATCCTCGGCGGCCAGAGCAAGGGCCAGGACTTCTCCGTGCTGCGCCGCCGCGCGCACGCGATCTACCTCATCGGTCAGGACGCCGACCGCATCGGCCGCGAGGCCGGCGGGGAGCAGTGCGGCGACCTGGGCACCGCCGTCGCCCGCGCGCGCGCCGCCGCGCGCGCCGGCGATGTGATCCTGCTGTCGCCGGCCTGCGCGAGCTTCGATCAGTTCAACGACTTCGAGGCCCGCGGGCGCGCCTTCCGCGAGCTCGTGCGGCAGGAGGCTTCGCCTAGAAAGCGCGGATGATGAGGTTCAGCAGGATCGTCAGGACGATCGAGGCGACGAGCGAGAACACCAGACATCCCGGCATGAAGCGGAAGTTGCCGCGCTGGCCCGGCCGTTTGGTGAACACGAACATGCTGCGCAGCGGCTTTCCCGCACTCGCCGGCGTTCATGCCCGCAGGGCGGCTTCGGCCTGGCGCTGCTCCTCGGCGTGTCCGGTCGCCGCCCATGCCGGCTGCGACGCGGCGAGAACCCTCGGCCGCCGTCAACTCTGCGCGCCGTCGCTGCCGCCCCGCCCCGGCTCCTCGTAGTCGTGCGGGTGCAGCACGAACAACTCCGTGGCCAGGTCGGCCTCGGCGTCGATGCCACTGACGAAGGCTCGGACCTTGCGCCCGGTCAGCCGCTCGATCGGCTCGCAGAATTTGTCGGCCTCGGCATACTGGAACAGCAGGCGCAGGTCACGCAGCTCCTGGTGCTTGCCCAGCCGGCGCAGGCTGCGCTCGGCGGGCGTGAAGGTCTCCTCGAGCGTGACGACGAGCACATCCGAACCCGCCCAATTCGTGCGGGTCTTCGTCGGCCCACGCCCGAACTGCTTCTTGTAGAGACGCACCATCTCGTTGGAGATCGCGCTGAGCGTGTTCTGCGGCGCACCGTCGTGGTGGAGGTTGGACAGGTCTACGGCCATTGGGGGGCGGGGTCCTCTCAATGTGGAAGAGCGGAACCCGAGTCCAGCCGCAACCGCCATGCGTTCGGTGCTGACTTCAGGTGATGAGCGGGCGCCGCCGGCACCACTTCACCCTGAAGCCTTGCCCGCCGCGCCGTACATGATGGCGTACCCGGGGGGCCACGTGTCAAGCATGGCCGGTCATCGTCATCACGCGTACCGTTTTTGGCTGCGGTCGCCGGGGGTAGCCGACGGCGATGGCCACCAACGAGCGGTTCATGGCCGTCCCCCCCGCAGCGGTGTGGGACGTGCTCGCGGATGCAGGCACCTACGGCGACTGGGTCGTGGGCTCCAAGCGCGTTCGCGCCGCCGATCCGGCGTGGCCCGCGCCCGGCTCGCGCTTTCACCACACGCTCGGCGTCGGACCGCTGAGCCTCGACGACCACACCGAATCGCTGGAGGCCGACCCGCCGTCGCTGCTGCGACTGCGCGCGAAGGCACGACCGCTGGGCACTGCGCAGGTGACGCTCGAGCTGGCGCCGACCGGGGGCGGCACCTTTGTGCGGATGACCGAGACCCCCGACGGCCTGGCGTCCGTGCTCGGGATCAACCCGCTCGTGCACCTACTCACGATGGCCCGCAACGGCGCGTCGCTGCGGCGCCTCGAGAAGCTCGTCAAGGGGCGGCCGAGCGGGTGAGATGGCGCTCTACGGCGACTGCCGGACGGCGGACATCGACGCGCCGCCGCAGGCCTGCTTCGACGCCCTGACGGACTTCGAGCGGCTGCCAGAGTGGCAGGGGGCCGTGCGCGACGTCGAGGTGCTCGAGCGTGATGCCTGCGGCCGTGGATCGATCGTCGAGTATGTCGTCGACGCGCGCGTGAGGACCGTCCGCTACCGGTTGCGCCAGGTCTACGACGAGCCGCGCCGCCTCGCCAGCGAGTATCTCGGCGGCGACTTTCGCGACTTCTGCGGCGAGTGGCGCTTCGAGCCCCTGGACGGCGGCAGGCGCACGCGGGTCGAGCTCGACTTGCAGATCGACCCCGGACGCTTCGTGCCGCGCGTCGTGCGCACGGCGATCTCCGACGCCGTGATGCGCCGCGCGCTGAGCGATCTGAAGGCGCACCTCGAGGGGTAGCGCGGGCGCGGCACGACGACGTGGCGCGCGGCACGTCGTCGTGTGAGAGGGTCCGCGGCACATGAAGAGCCTTGGCTGGGTCCTCGTCCTGCTGCTGGCGATCGTCGTGGGCGTCTGGGCCGCCGCGAACTTCGCCTTCGCTCAGACGAACGTGCAGAGCGACAAGGTCTACGGGACCGTCCGCGCGATCGTCGTGCACTCCGAGCGCGGCGACGTGGACCTCGTACCCGCACGCAGGTTCATCGAGGTGCGCGAGACCCGCCACTGGGTCGTCTCGCAGCCCAAGCTCGAGCAGACGCGCAAGAACGGGGTACTGACGATCAAGAGCAGCTGCACCGCCGAGCGGATCGTCCTGAAGTGCCATTCGGACCTGCGCGTCGCCGTGCCGAGCGGCGTCAAGATCACGGTGCAGACGGACTCGGGCGACGTCGATTTGCGCGGCACGGATGTGCGTCACGTTCGCGCCGAGACCGACTCCGGCGACATCGAGATGGACCTCAGCGGACGTCAGCAGCTCGTCGTCGTCAGCAGCGACTCCGGCGATCTGGATCTCGTCGCGCGCTCGGTGCGCAGCGTCGATGCGCAGACCGGATCGGGTGACGTGACGGTCGACGTCGGCGGCGTGCCGCGGCGCATCGTCGCCCGCAGCAACGAGGGCGACGTCGAGGTCGCGGTGCCGCGCGGCTCCTACCGGATCAGGGCGGTCGCCGGCTCCGGCGATGCGCGGGTCAGCGGGCTGCGGCGCAACGAACGGTCCCTGCAGTCCGTTCACGCCCGGACGCACGGTGGCGACGTGACGGTGCGCGCGCGCTGACGGGCTACCTCAGGGCGTCCTCGGGCACGACGTCGTAGTGCTTGCTGGGGGCCTTGGGCCGCATGTCGAAGCCGATGTCCGCGAGCAGTGCCTTGATCGGATCCTTCTCTTTCTTGCTCACGGCGCGCGAGGATAGCGTTCGCCGCGGGCTGGTCAGGCAGAGCGTGGCCGGCCACGGCCCGCCGCAGCGAACCGTGAGCCGCCTCATCGCAGCGTCACCGTGCGACCTTCCGCGGCCGCGCGGTAGAGCGCCTCGATCGTGCGCGCCTGACCCAGCGCGTCGGCGCGGCCGAGCAGCGGCGGCCGGTCGCCGGCGATCGCGGCGGCGGCATCCTCGAGCTCGCGGGTGTAGGAGTCGGCGACGTCCAGCTTCACGGTCTCGCGCTCGAAGCCGCGCTCGACGACGATCCGCGGGCTGGTCGCGTGCCACGGGTCGGGCAGCAGGAGGCGGCCCTCGGTGCCGACGATCTCGAGCTCCCCGCGGCTGTACATGTCCAGGCCGCAGTCGATGACGCCGAGCACGTCGTCGTCGAAGCGCAGCAGTCCGCTCAGGCGCAGATCAACGCCCGTCGGACCGGTCACGACCTGTGCCGACACGTCGACCGGCTCGCCGGCGACGAGGCGCACGCCGCTGACGCAGTAGCAGCCGGTGTCCATCAGCGCGCCGCCGTCCAGCGCCGCGTCCAGGCGCACGTCGACGTCGCCGGCGAGGATGAACGAAAAGCAGGCGCGCACGAGTCGCACGGTGCCGATCGCGGCCTCGTCGAGCAGCTCGCGCAGGCGTTGGGTCTGCGGGTTGTGGCGCCACATGAAGCCCTCGCTGAGCACGAGCCCCAGCTCGTCCGCCACGTCGAAGGCGCGCGCGATCTGCTCCGGACGGCGATCCATCGGCTTCTCGCACAGGACGTGCTTGCCTGCTTGCAGCGCTCGGAGGGTCCAGTCGACGTGCATCGAGTTGGGCAGCGGGATGTAGACGGCTTCGACCGCAGGATCGGCGAGCAGCGCGTCGTAGGAGCCGTGCGCGCGTGCGACGCCGTGGGCGGCGGCGAATGCCTGCGCCGTCGCTCCGTCGCGACTGGCCACGGCGACGACGTCGGCGGCTTCGGTCTTCGTGGCTCCCGCGACGAAGCGCGCCGCGATCCGCGCCGTCGAGAGCACGCCCCAGGCTACGCCCACGAGCGCTCGCTCATCGGCCGGCAATGGCGGCACGCGGTGACATGCCGGTCCACTGTGCGAGCGGCGCGAGGTGTTGTCAAGGATCGTCCAGAACTTCACGTGCAGCCGATGCGGCACTGGAGGCGTGCCGCCGCGACGGCGCGTACGTCGCGGCGGTCGACCTCTTCGACCTCGTCGATGCCTCCGGTCTGGCGCGGTGGCTGACCATACGGCTGCTGTCCAACCGCGCGACGCTCAGGCGTGCGCTGGCGAGGCGAGCGGTGCGGGGCGGCAGATCATGACGGTGCTGCGTCAGGCCGCCGTGGTCCGCGCCCGGCACGACCTCGGCGACGGCGTCGAGCTGGTCTTCGAGGTCGGACTCGACCGTCAGGATGCAGACAGCCACGCACGCCTGCGCGCCGCGCTCGAGCTGGCCGAACGGCTGGCCCAGCGCGACGGCAAGCGCGTCGTCATCTTCTTCGACGAGTTCCAGGAGATCGTCGCGGCCGACAAGCGCTTTGGCGACCCCGACCAGGTCACGCGGCTCATGCGCTCGGTCCTCCAGCGGTCCCGCAATGTCAGCGTGCTCTTCGCCGGCAGCATCGAGCACCTCATGCGCGATCTCTTCGCCCCCACAGACCGCGCCCTCAGCCAGTTTGGGCCTTCCACGAGCTGGCGCCGACCAGCGCTGCGCAGTGGCAGACGGGTATCCGCGCGCGTCTCGGCGACGACGACGCGACGATCCCCGACGACGCGCTCGACCGCGTCGTCTCGCTCGGCGAGGGACATCCGCGCGCGACGATGCTGCTGATCCAACAGGCCCACGCCGGCAGCGTCGAGGAGCTGCGCCGCGAGATCGACCACGCGCTCGTCGTCCAGGCGCTCGAGCGGGCGATGCGCCAGGAGCGCCTGCGCCACGACCAGCAGCCCTCCTGCGCCACTACCTCGCAAGTCGCCGCCTCGAACCGCTGTCGTTCGTCCGCGGGTCCTGTGGACCTGGTCTTCGAGGGCGGCGGAGTGAAGGGCGTCGGCCTCGCAGGCGCGTATGCCGCCTTGGAGGAGGAGGGCTGGGAGCCCCAGTGCGTCGCTGGCGCCTCCGCCGGCGCGATCACGGCCGCGCTGGTCGCTGCGGGCTACACCGGCGCCGAGCTGCGCGACGAGGTGCTCGAGTTGCAGTTCGCCGAGTTCAAGGACAAGGGGTGGGACGATCGGATCCCCGTTATCGGCAAGGAGATATCGGTTCTGCTCGATTTCGGCGTCTACGAGGGTCACCGCTTTCTGGAATGGATGACCGAGAAGCTCGACCGCAAGGGAGTGCGCACCTTCGGTGATCTCGAGCCGACGGGCTCCGACGACCCCAAACGTGCCTTCCGCCTGCAGGTCATCGTCTCCGACGTCACGCGTCACGAGATGCTGGTGCTCCCCCGCGACGCCGAGAAGATCGGCTCGACGCCGTCGACGCTCTCGACCGCGTATGCCGTGCGCATGAGCATGTCGATCCCGATCTTCTTCGAGCCGGTAGACACTCAAACGACTCCACGGGAGCCGAGCACCTGATGGTCGACGGTGGCATGTTGTCGAACTTCCCGGTCTGGCTCTTCGACGCCGAGCGGCGCCCCCGCTTTCCGACGTTCAGCTTGCTGCTCGTGGAGGCCGCCGCACGGGCCTCGGTCGCCGACCGCTTCAGTGGTTCGCACGCCGCAGCCTCGCGTTCGCAGTCGATCTTCGATTATCTAAGGCGCTCGCCCAGACGCTCACGGAGGCGCACGACCGCATGCACGTCAACGAGGCCGAGTTCGCGCGGACGATCCCGATCCCGACGTCGGCGTGCGCACCACCGACTTCGACCTCAGCCGCGAGCGGGCGCTGGAGCTCTACGCCTCCGGCTACGACGCGGCCAAGGCCTCATGAGGTCGTTTGACTTCCAGGACTACATCGCCGCGTTCCGCAGCGGCGATCCCGCTCCGACGCGCCGGGGCAACCTCGTCGCCGCCATGCGGCACGCGTCGGACCCGGACGCCTCGCCGGGATGACCGCAGGCGACTCGCGTGCGCGCGCGTCAGCGCGTGCCACGCGAGTGGTCGCGCCGCTCGACGTCGCGACCGATCGTGCTGGGGATCTCGGCGCCGGGGGCGTCGCCGTCGGTACCGTCGTACGGGTGCTGGTCGATCGCGCTGCCGGTGCGCGTGTAGTGGCCGAACGCGATCGCGAGGAAGAAGAGGACGAGGAACGCGACGAGGATCCACATCCCGTTCCCCGACACGAAGGAGGTCAACGATCCCACCAGGCCACTATGGCAGTCGCGCACCGCCTGGCGCGCGATCCGAACCGATGCCGGCTGGCGGACGCATGTCGGGCCGGCTTCGCCAGGCGAGGGATCGCGGGGCGCGCGTCGAACGCTGATCGGATGGCCTCCGCCGACCGGCCGATCCGTTCCCCAGCCGCGCCCGTACCCCTGCGCAAGGCGAAGCCGGTCGAATACAACATCCTCTTTACCGCCACCCTGTGCCTGCTCGCGGCGGGGGCCGTCATGGTCTACAGCGCCTCGTCGGCGCGAACGCTGCTCGAGGGCCAGGGCGACGGGACGATGTACCTCGTCAAGTACCTCGCCTTCGGCGCGGTCGGGCTGGTCGTCCTGCAGGTGCTCGCGCGCGGCGGCCTGGAGCTCCTGCCGCGCCTCACGCCGGCGCTGCTCGTGCTCTCGTTTCTCATGCTGATCGCGGTCAAGATCCCCGGCGTCGGGGTGGAGATCAACGGCGCCCGGCGCTGGCTCGGCGCCGGACCGCTGCAGTTTCAGCCCTCGGAGCTCATGAAGCTCGCCCTCGTGCTCTATGCGGCCGGGCTGCTCGCCACGACGCCCTCGCGGCTGCGAGACCTCAAGGGCGTCAGCGCCCCGCTGCTGCTCGTCGCAGGGCTGGCGATCGTGCTGATCGCCAGCCAGCCGGACCTCGGCACCGCGCTCGTCGTCGCGTTCACCCTCGGCGCGCTGCTGCTCGTCGCGGGCGTGCCGCTGGGGCTGCTGGCCAAGATCGCCGGCACCGGCGTCGTGCTCGTCCTGCTCTTCGCGCTCGCCGACCCGGAGCGCGTCTCGCGCCTGACGGCGTTCGTCAACCCGTGGGCCGATGCGAGCGACACGGGTTTTCAGGCCGTCCAGGGGCAGATCGCCGTCGGCTCGGGCGGCTTCTTCGGCGTCGGGCTCGGCGAGTCGGTGCAGAAGGTCTTCTACCTGCCCGAGGCGCACACCGACTTCATCCTCGCGGTGATCGGCGAGGAGCTCGGGATCGCGGGCATATGGGGGCTGCTGTTCCTCTACGGGCTGATCGGCTACGCCGGCCTGCGGACCGCCAAGGCGGCCGCGACGCGCTACACGCAGCTGCTCGCCGCCGGACTGACCGCGCTGATCATGTGCCAGGCGCTGCTGAACGTCTTCGCCGTGCTCGGAATCGCTCCGCTGACGGGCGTCCCGCTGCCGTTCATCTCGTCCGGGTCGAGCTCGCTGCTGACGCTCATGGCGACGATGGGGCTGCTGCTGAACATCGCCGCGCGCAGCACGACCCACCTCGCCGCGCTGCCCCACCCGGCCGAAGATCGAGGCGATGCGCGAGGATCACGCCGTGCTGAGAGTGGTGATCGCGGCGGGCGGGACGGCGGGGCACGTCGTTCCGGCGCTGGCAGTCGCCGAGCGGCTGAGGGCGGCGGGGGCTGACGTCACCTTCGTCGGTGGCGAGCGGGCCGAGGCCGAGCTCGTTCCCGCCGCCGGCTACGAGTTGCGCCCGATCGCCGTGGAGGGGCTGAGCCGCACGAACCCGCTG
>DASYVZ010000289.1:0-2840 GCA_035936515.1 Solirubrobacteraceae bacterium
GGCGGTGTAGCAGTTGGCCTGTGGGTAGCGCTGCTTGATCAGCTCGCGCGAGTCGCCAACGCCGACTCCCTCGGGGGTTTCGGCGCGCTGTGACGTTGTGACCCAGCCGGCGATGCGGCCATCCGAAGCGAAGAAGGCGCGACGTTTGTATCGCAGCGCCTCGTCCTTCGTTTCGCCGCGGCCGGGGGTTCGAAAGGCGGTCGGACCGCCGATCTCGTAGTAGTCCTCGCCGATCGGCTCGGCGCGTTGGTTTGTGCCGCGCTTCTGCGGTCGTCCGAGCTTGGCGACGAGGCGCTCGGTGCTCGAGCGCAGCGCGATCCCCTCATAGGTTCCCTTGCGCCAATCGACGATGAGCGGGTTGTCGGGATGTTTGTCGACGGGTGCCCGAATCGCGTCAAGGCCGCCTATACCCAGCGCAAAGCAGATGACGCCGCCGGTCGCTACGGCGAGCCTTTGAGCAGGCACTCCGCGCCGCTGTGCCCAGCGGCCGGCGGCTATCGCAGCGGCCAGGCCGCCGAGGACGACGGGCGCGGCGATGACGGCTCCGAAGATCGCCCACACGAGTATCGCGTCGTCGGAGATAACCGAAACGGCGAGGATCGGAATTGCCGCCGCGAGAAACCACCAGCTGGCGGCAAGGGCCGCCGCCAGGCACACCGCGAGCGCCAGCGCCGCATGCGCGAGCAGCCGCAGTAGCGGCTCATCAAGCGGCGCGTCCAGAAGCACCCAGACAACGACAGCGACCGAGTAGCCAAAAACCGCAACCGACAGACGCCGCCCCGCCTGCCAGCGCCGCTCTGTAGGGCCTGCGCTCGCGCTCATCTCGAATCTGCCTCTTCATCGGCCAGACGACGCGACACGAGGCGTCTCTCCAGACTCCCCATCAAGACGCGCAGGCCGCGACGCAACGGGATGCGGGACGCCGACTTCGAGCGGCTGCGGCGCCTGAAGCGTCTCGGACCGGGACGGACTCGGACACCTTGTGATGCTCGCGACACTCCGATGTCTCGCGTCATCCGCCAGCCAACGCGGCCAGAGTCCAGACGGCGACGAGGCTGAGTATGGCCGCGAGCAGCGCGAGCAGCGCCCACCAGGGGCGAGCCTTTGCTGCGATGGCGAGGATTCCGAATGCAATCGTTCCTATTACCAATCCAAGGAAGATCCGCCGCGGTGGGTCGTGGGCCTCTGGGGGGCTGTTGATGAGCTCCCGCAACGTCAATCCCCCGGCCACGACACATCCCGCGCCCGCGATCGCAATGAGCGTCCGCGCCGTCCTGCGGGGGCGAGGCTGCTTCGGGAATACCGTCGATCTCATCCTGGCGTCCGACGGCTCAGCGTTCATGGTCTCCATCCTGTCGACCAGCGGTTGACAACCGCGTCGCCACTACTAACCGCGCGCCAGCGCGTGGTTACGACTCAAAATCAAGACACCCCAGCGCCGGCCGGCGGCAACGTTGCCCCGCAAGCGACTCTCGAGGACGACAGCTCTCATCGACCTGATGGCGGCCGATTCGCCGGTCCCAAACCGAACCTCTGCCGGGACGCGGACTTTGACGGTCTGTTTGTGTCGAGTTTGAGGCGAAGTAGCCGACGTAGAAGACGAGCAGCGCGAGTCCGATCAGCAGCAGCGATCCGCTCACGCCGATCAACACCAGCGGGACGGGCATGAGCGCCACGGCGAGCGCGATGTAGGGCAGCCGCTGCCCGCTGCCGTCGGACATCGGCGCGACGACCAGCGGCACCGTCAGCGCGAAGATGCCCTCGACGCCGACGAGCGCCCCCGCTAGCAGCGGCCCGGCCTGCGCGGCGACGATCACGGGCAGCCGGCCGGCAACCGTCGTGAGCGGGAGCGACAGTGCCAGCGACGGCAGCGTGAGGAAGCGTCCGCGTCGCCTGCAGGCGGTCGATCACCGACACGTCGTCCGGATTGCCCGCGAGCTGGCGCCGTCCGTCGTCGAACCGCTTCGCCCCCCAGTGGCGTGCGCTGCGCCCCGCGTGGCCGGCTGCGCCCTCTCGAATCGTTCGGTTAACCGCACCTCGAGTGTGTAGTTAGCACGCTCACTCCGATGCACCGGACGTCGCTAGCTTGCTCGCGACTTCGCGACAGACAAGGAGAAGAAGGCATGAGGACACGACGTTCGACGGTATTGCGGGGCCTGGTCGCAGCGGGTGCCGTGACCGGCTTGGTGGCAGCTGTGGGCAGTGGATCGGCCGCGGGCGCTGGCGAGAGCGCGCAGCCCGCCGCCAGCCCGAGCACCGTCTCTATGAGGTTCGACGCCCGCGGGCCGCGCTTCACCGGCTCCGACAGCGTGAAGGCCGGTCAGCTGCTGCGCATCCGCAACCTCAGCGACCCGAAGAAGATCGGTCCGCACACGTTCACGCTCGTCGCAGCGGACGTCGTTCCGCGGAGCCGGAAGGACATGAAGGAGTGCTTCACCCCGGGCAAGATCTGCATGACCGGCGCGATCGCGCACGAGTTCGACGAGAAGACCGAGAAGATCGGGCGCCCGCTCGTCGAGGCCGGTCGGCCCGGCTGGGACCGCCGCTTCTCGAAGAAGGTGAAGAAGGGCGACTCCTGGTACACCGAGGACAAGGGCGAGCAGTTCGAGCAGGTCGTCAGCGCGAAGGCGGGCACCGTCCTGAGCTACATCTGCCTCGTGCATCCCGAGATGCACGGCAAGATCAAGGTCGCCGGCTAGCGCCGACGGCACTGGGGCGGGCGGGGACGCGGTCCCGCCCGCGACGCTCTGATGCAACAGCAGCTCTAACCGCAGCTGATAGACGCCATCAGCCGTCGATCGCTGCTGTCGCGGCGGCGGTCGGCGCGCTTGCGCTGGCGC
>DASYVZ010000290.1:0-6623 GCA_035936515.1 Solirubrobacteraceae bacterium
CAACAGCTCCACATCGAGGGGGCAATTAGCGGCGACAACCCAGGCTAACGACTCTATACGTTAGGGCTGGCAGTGGAGCAGACGACGCGGCGGTCGCTCCGGCCGTTGAGCCGTTTGAGCCCGGCAAGTACGTCGCCGCTAGGACGCGACGGCGGTCTGGCAAAAGCGCTCCGTGGTTCCAATGTGGACGTGAACCCCATCGAACCAAAGAAATCTCTCGCAAATAGCGGCGAAATCGGCGCCCTGTCAGACCCCGTCGGCCAACTCATAACCCGAAGGTCGCAGGTTCGAATCCTGCCCCCGCTACTACGAAAGCCCCCTCTCGCCAGGGGGCTTTCGTGCTTTTCGGGCCTCCGACCCGGCCGAACCCGGATCAGTCGCCGCAGCGACCTGCTGATGCGCTGGTTGCGCCGGCTACGGCGTGACGGCTTTGGCGAGTTGTTCGCCGCGGATGCGGCGTGCCTGATAGCCGGTGTACTGGATCGACAGGTGACCACCGGCGTTGGCTGCGTCGATTGGCAGGGCCTTGGTGAGCGACCACGTGCCGTCGTCTATCTCCGCCCTGGAGCTGAGGAACCTGACGCCGGACTCGCGGGCCGTGTACTCGAGGCGGATGCGCACCGCCCCGCGTGCACGTTTGCTGATCGTCCCGGACACCCGCAGACGGCCGCTGTCGTCGATGCGGGTCGTGCCGCGCTTGAGCAGCGCCTTGCCCGAAGCCACGCGCAACCGCAGTTGGTCTCTTCGCAGACGGCCGTTGCCGGGATAGGTCAGCGTCACGATGCCGGTGGTCTTGCGGCTCTGCGAGGACGGCAGGCGACGATCGATCCGGATCGTGCCGTTGTTGATCGGGGCCGCGAATCGCGTCGTCGTGCTCGCCGACCGGTAGCTGACGTCGACGGGGCCCGTCGCGCGCCGCGTGATTCGCACAAGCAGATCAAGCCTCCCGCCGCGAATCCGAGCCCGCTGCAGCCGAAGCTTCGCCGCGAACATCTCCGGTGAGGACGCCGCCGACGTGCCGGACGCCGGCGCGAGATCCGCCGATGGCGACCGCGGCGCGGGTGAGGCTGATGGGGCGGGCGGCAGTAACCCGGCAGACGCGGGACACCCGTGGCCTGGCGACGATTGATCACCCACGACACCTAGGAGCAGGACCCAGTGGTACCAGATGCTCGCTGGGCTTTCGGGTGAGGCACCGGGTCTCGGGTTTCGCTCGATCCCCGCTCCCAGGTGCCGAAACTCGGGACTGAGGATGGCGCGGCAGTGGCCTGCGCTCGCCATCCACGCTTCGATGGCCGCACGAGGTCTGGCGTACAACTGCGTGGCGTCCTCGGTTCCGGCGAAGATGGTCTCGCCGACCGTCCAGCTCGCCGAGACGTTTCCGTGTCCATTCGGATAGCCGGCGGCGGCCGCGCGATCTCGCGGCTCCTGGCCGAACGGGGCCGGCGAAGGCGCCGTGTGGGAAAGGTAGTTGCGTGCGATCGTGTCCGCGGCGTGCCGCTGAGCGGCAACCTCCAGAGCGGGCGCGGTTGCGAGCGGCTGAAGCCCTCGGGCCACCCGCTCGTTGTTCGTGAGGCACAGAAGCGCTGCCCGCATCTGTTGTTCGCGGCCTGGCTCGTACGGCACTTCGGCGCCCGGACACGCAGACACGGATGCCGCCGCCGACGGGACGAAGGCATCCACCGCGAGCAGTCCTGTGCTCAGGGCGATCGCGATCGCCGCAGCCGCCACAACGGCGCCCCAAGTTGAGAACTCAGCCATCCCCCGACTCCGTCCACGCAACGTTTGCTCCAAAGCCCCGCCAGTCCTCGTGATGGTCGGCGCTCGGCGCGCGCGGCCGAAGCCTATACGTCTATGCGCCGCTATTGGAGCAAATCCTGCACGCATGCTCCATTCCGGGCCTTGAGCGGCCTGGAATGCGGGGGCGGGTGGTCACTTCACCGAGCCCGCCAGCAGCCCCTGCACGAAGTAGCGCTGGAACGCCAGAAACACGATCAGCGGGATCGCGAGCGACAGGAAGGACGCGGGTGCGATCAGCTCGATGTTCGTCCCGAACTGTCGTAGCTGGGAGAAGATCGCGACCGTGATCGGCTGCGTGTCGCGGCCGAACGTGAGCGCGACGATGAGGTCGTTCCAGGTCCAGAGGAACTGGAAGATGGCCAGCGACGCGATCGCCGGAAGACCGAGCGGCAGCACGAGCTTGAAGAAGATGCGCATTTCCGACGCGCCGTCGATGCGAGCGGATTCGAGGATGTCCTTCGGAATCCCGATGAAGAAGTTGCGCAGCAGGAAGATCGCGAACGGCATGCCGAACGCGACGTGGAAGAGCATCAGCCCCAGCACGGTGTCGAACAGGCCAGCATTGTTGTAGAGCGAGAAGATGGGGATGAGGGCGACCTGCAGCGGCACCACCAGCAGCGCGATCACGACGACGAACAGGATGTCGCGCCCCGGAAACTCGAGCCAGGCGAAGGCATAGCCCGCCAGCGCAGCGACGACGACGAGGATGACCGTGTTGCCGACGGCGACCTGGACGGTCACCCACAGCGCCGTCGTGAGCTCGTTGTTGTCGAAGAGCTTGTCGTAGTTCTCGAGGGTCGCCCGGCTCGGCTCGCTGACGAGGTTCCACCACCCCTCGCTGCCGATGATGTCTCCCGGCATGAGCGAGGTCAGCAGGAGACCGAGCGTGGGAACCATCCAGAGGACACCCACGAAGATCAGCACGAGGTGCACCGGCAGCTTGCGGCTGGCGTTCGCGATGCGAGCGGCCATCGGTCAGACCTCCCTGCGAAAGCGGCGCACGTTCAGCGCCAGCGCCGGGATGACCAGCAGGAACAGGAAGACGGCGATCGCCGAGCCCAGCCCGAAGTCGTTGACACCGCCGAACGAGGTCCGCCACATCGCGAGCGCGATGACGTTGGCGTCGTCCTGCGACGACCCGGGAGCGACCGACAGCACGATGTCGAACACCTTCAGGACGTTGATGAGCATCGTGATGAAGACGACCGACAGGACCGGCGCGAGCATCGGCACCGTCACCCGCCGAAAGACCTGCCACTCGGTGGCGCCGTCTGTCCGTGCTGCCTCCAGCACCTCACGTGAGATCGCCGACAGCCCGGCGGCGATCACGACCATCGCAAAGCCGGCCCACACCCAGATGTAGGCGATCATCACCGCCGGCGTGATCAGCTTCGGGCCCAGCCACGACGTGCCCTGGTAGCTCGCGGCGAAGGTCTTCGCGGCGAGCGCGACGCGGTAGCTGCCGGCGTCGACCGATTCAAAGCGAAAGCCGCCGTCGTCGGCGGTGGTCGTCACCGCCACCGCCTTGCCGGCATCGTCACGCAGTTCGACGGTCGCGCCCGGGATGCCGAGCTCGCCGGGCTCCACTTCGCCCGGCCGCCCGCCGCCCGGGCTGAAGTCGCGCCACACCACGCCCGTTATGGCATCCGAAGCGGCGGCGGGCGTGGCGGCCTGCCGCGCCCCGCGCGGGACCTCCTTCGGCGGGATCGCCGTCAGCCCGAGCACTGCGCTGGCGCCGGGCTGCACGGGCGTCGTCAGCACGAAGCCACGTTCGGAGCTACCTCGCAGCGCCGGCGTCGACGGGTTGGCGGCCGCGAGCACGCCGTCGTCGGTGAAGGCGTCGCGGACGACCCCGATCGAGGCGTTCAGCGCGCCCTTGTCGGGGCTCTTCTCGTACATGATGTGCCAGATGACGCCCGCCGCGAACAGTGAGATCGCCATCGGCATGAAGACGACGGTCTTGAACGCGACAGACCAGCTCACGCGCTCGGTCATCACCGCGAAGATCAGCCCGATCGCCGTCACCAGCGCGGGCACGACGCCGACCCAGATCGCGTTGTTCTTGATCGCCGTCAACAGCGTCTCGTTGGTGAAGATCTCCCGGTAGTTGTCGACGAAGACGAAGTCGCTGCCGGCGCGGTCGAAGAAGCTGCGGATGACGGTTCGGATCGTCGGATAGACAAGCCAGACGCACAGAAAGATCAGCGCCGGCCCCAGGAAGAACGCGGTGACGCCGTGCCGTCGCCAGCGCCCCGACCCGGACCCTCGCGGGTCCGGGTCGGGCGCCCTCGGAGGGACGGTGCTGACCGACGCCACGGGCGGCTACTTGAACGCCTTCGCTGCCGATGCCTCGAGCTTGCGCGCGGTTCCGGCGACGTCGCTGGGCTTCTGGAGGAAGTCCTGCAGGATCTTCCACTCGCCCTGTCCGGGCGTCCCGCCGAAGGACGCCGGCGCCAGATCGGACATGTCGAAGCGGAAGGTCTCCGCCTTGCCGATCGCGCTCGCGGTCGCGCGGGTGATGTCGTCGGGGTAGACGCTCTCGTCGACGTTCTTGTTCGGTGACGAGAAGCCGCCGCGCTTGGCCCAAATCTCGTGCGCCTCCTTGCTCACGAGGTACTCGAACAGCGCCCGCGCCGCCGGGCTGTCCTTGAACATCACCAGCGAGTCGCCACCGCCGACGACCGCGTTGGCGCCTTCCCCGTCGACGCTCGGGAACGCGAACACGTCATAGCCGGTCTTCGGCGCGAGCTTGTTCTCGTCGGCGACGACGCCGGGAACGAAGTCGCCCTCGATGACCATCGCCGCCTTGGGCGAGGCCGTGAAGACGTTCTGGACGGACACCGGGAACTCGGTCTGCAGCGCGCCGGAGGTCCCGCCGGCGATGTTCCCCTTGTCGCCGAGGATCTTCGCCATCGTCTCCAGGGCCTCCGTGACCGACTGGTCGGTCCACTTGATCTCGTGCTTGGCGAGCTGGTCGTACTTCTCCGGCCCCGCCTGGCGGAGGTAGATGTTCTCGAAGAGGTCGGTGAGCGTCCAGCCGTCGGCTCCGGCGATCGAGTACGCCGGCACGCCGGAGGCCTTGAGCGTCTTGGCGGCCTCGAGCAGCTCGTCGAAGGTGGCCGGCGGCTCGACCCCCGCGTCCTCGAAGGCCTTGACGTTGAACCAGACCGTCGACTTGTTCGCCGCCTTGAAGACGACGCTGTGCAGCTTGCCGTCGATCGTGCCCTGCTTGACGAAGTCCTCCGAGTAGTTCTCGACGACGGTGTCCCGGGCGAAGTCCAGCGGCTTCGCGGCCCCCTTCTGCGCGAACTCCTCGATGAGGCCGGGTTGGGCGATCGTCGCGAAATCGGGCGGCCGGCCGCCCTCGACAGCGGTTCCGACGACCGTCGGCACGTTGTCGCCGGCGGAGCGGTACTTCACGTTGATATTGGGATGCGTCTTCTTGAAGCCGTCGAGCACCGCTTGGAAGCTCCTCTGCTCGGCGCCCGTCCAGACGCCGACGACTTCGAGGTCGCCCGAGATGGTGGACGTCTGTGTACCGGCGTCTGCCGCCGGCCGGTCGGGCTCGTCGTCGTCGCCGCAGCCGGTGGCGAAGGCGAGCGTCAGCGTGAGCAGCAGCGCCGCGGCGCGGCTGGGCTTGCGAACGATCATGAGCGGTTCAACTCCTTGCTGTTGGCGGCATCGGCGCCATAGATGCCGAGGCCCGTTTGCGGATCGAAGAAATGCAGCGAGCGCGTATCGACGACGGCGCGCGCCGTCGCCCCCGTCTGAACACGCGAGCGAGGGTTGAACCGGCCGACGACGACCGCCTTCTGCTCGGCGGCGCCGGGCGCCTCGCCGCCGGCGTCCTGCGCGAGTTCGCGGACCTCGTCGGTCACGGCCTGCCGAGCGTCGACGCCAAGGTGCACCATCACCTCCGACCCGAGTGACTCGCGCAGCAGCACCTGCCCGCGCAGCCGCCGGTCGGGCTCATCCCCGGCGATCGCAGCGTCTTCGATGCTCTCCGGCCGGATGCCGACGATGAGCGGCTTTCCGACGAACCCGGCGAGCGCGCTGCGAGCGTGCACGAGCTCTCGATCCAGCGCGAGGCGCTGCCCGCCCGCGACCGCGATCAAGCCGTCGCCATCGCGTTCGAGCGTGCCTTCGAGCAGGTTCATCGCGGGGCTGCCGATGAAGCCGGCGACGAAGAGGTTGTCGGGATGGTCGTAGAGCACCTGCGGCGCGTCGACCTGCTGCAACTCGCCCTTGCGCATGACGGCGACGCGGTGGCCCATCGTCATGGCCTCGACCTGGTCGTGCGTGACGTAGAGCGTCGTCGTCGCGAGGGACTGCTGGAGCCTTGCGATCTCCGCGCGCATCTGGACGCGGAGCTTTGCGTCGAGGTTCGAGAGCGGCTCGTCCATCAGGAACGCGGCCGGCTGGCGGACGATCGCGCGGCCCATCGCCACGCGCTGGCGCTGGCCGCCCGAGAGCGCGCGCGGCTTGCGCTCGAGAAACGCGTCGAGGTCGAGGATCTTCGCGGCCTCGCGGACGCGCTCGTCGATCTGCGCCTTCGGGATCTTCTTCAGCTTGAGGCCGAAGGCGATGTTGTCGTAGACCGACAGGTGCGGATAGAGCGCGTAGCTCTGAAACACCATCGCGATGTCGCGGTCACGCGACGGGACGTGGTTGACCGTGCGGTCGCCGATCGTGATGCGCCCCGCGGTGATCGTCTCCAGGCCGGCCACCATTCGCAGGGCTGTCGTCTTGCCGCAGCCAGACGGCCCGACGAGGACCATGAACTCCCCGTCGGCAACATCGAGATCAAGCCCGTCGACGGCGGT
>DASYVZ010000291.1:0-5270 GCA_035936515.1 Solirubrobacteraceae bacterium
TACTGCCCGAGAACCCGGCACATGGACGCGGCGACAGCGGGCAACCAGCGTCCAGACGACGTTATGACGCGCCGATCTCGATACTTCCCATATGACTTCCGATTCTGATCAGCTCTGCGTCGACACCATCCGCGCACTGGCGATGGATGCGATCGAGAAGGCGAACTCCGGTCATCCGGGTCTCCCGATGGCCATGGCGCCCGCAGCCGTCGTCCTGTACCGCCACATCATGCGCCACGACCCCGCGGATCCGCAGTGGCCCGACCGAGACCGCTTCCTGCTCAGCGCGGGGCACGGGTCGATGCTGCTCTACGCGATCCTGCACCTCACCGGCTACGACCTGTCGATGGACGAGATCAAGCAGTTTCGCCAGTGGGGCTCGCTGACGCCGGGTCATCCGGAGCGCGACCGCGTCCACGTCACGCCGGGCGTCGAGGTCACGACCGGCCCGCTGGGCGCCGGCTTCGCCAACGGCGTCGGCATGGCGATCGCCGAGCGGTACCTGCGCGAGCACTACGGCGAGGACGTCCAGAACCACCACGTCTTCGCGATCGTCTCCGACGGGGACCTCATGGAGGGGATCTCCGCCGAGGCCGCCTCGCTGGCCGGGCAGCTCGGCCTCGGCCGCCTCGTCTATCTCTACGACGACAACGACATCTCGCTCGACGGACCGACGTCGCTGAGCTTCGACCGCGAGGACGTCGACAAGCGCTTCGAGGCCTACGGCTGGCACGTCTCCGACGTTCGCGACGCCAACGACATGGTCGCGCTCGAGCGGGCGATCAAGAACGCCAAGAAGGTCGAGGACAAGCCCTCGCTCATCCGCGTGAAGTCGATCATCGCCTACCCGTCGCCCAACAAGGCCGGCACCAGCGCGGCCCACGGCGCCGCGCTCGGCGAGGACGAGGTTCGCCTGACCAAGGAGGTCATGGGCTGGGAACCCGACAAGCAGTTCCACGTCCCCGAGGAGGCCTACGCCGCCGCCTCCATGAAGGAGGACGGCGCCGCCGCCCGCGCCGAATGGACCGAGCGCTTCGAGGCCTGGCGCTCGAACAACCCGCAGCTCGCCGAGGAGTGGGACCTGGCCTGGCAGGGCAAGGCGCTGCCCGGCCTCGCCGAGGCAACGCAGATCGACTGGGACAAGCCGAAGATCGCGACCCGCGGCGCCGGGGCGAAGATCATGGCGGCCTTCGAGTCGCTCACGCCGACGATGGTCGGCGGCGCCGCCGACCTGTCGGAGTCGACGAAGACCGAGTTCCCCGAGTCCGAGCGCTTCACCGCCGAGAAGGCGGGGCGCAACGTCTTCTTCGGCGTGCGCGAGCACGGCATGGGCGGCGCGGTCAACGGGATGGCCGCGCACGGCGGCATCGTGCGCCCCTACGGCTCGACGTTCCTGCAGTTCGCCGACTACATGCGCGGCGCGATCCGGCTGTCGGCGCTGACGGGCCTGCCCTGCAGCTGGGTCTTCACGCACGACTCCGTCGGCCTCGGCGAGGACGGCCCGACGCACCAGCCCGTCGAGCACGTCGCCGCGCTGCGGGCGATCCCGGGGCTCGTCGTGCTGCGCCCGGCCGACGCCCACGAGACGGCCGAGGCATGGCGCGTGATGATCGAGGACCTCGAGGGGCCCGCCGCGCTCATCCTCTCGCGCCAGGACCTGCCGGTGCTCGACCGCGAGCAGTACGGCTCGGCGGCCGGCGTGAGCAAGGGCGCCTACGTGCTGGCCGACGCCGACGATCCCGAGGCGATCATCATCGCCACGGGCAGCGAGGTCTGGGTCGCGCTGGAGGCCGCCGAGGAGCTCGACGTGGCGGTGCGCGTCGTCTCGATGCCGTCGTGGGAGCTCTTCGAGCAGCAGGAGGAGGACTACAAGACCTCGGTCCTGCCGGTCGACCTGCCGACGGTCTCCGTGGAGGCCGGCGTGCGGATGGGCTGGGAGCGATACGCCGACGCGATTGTGTCGATCGACCGCTTCGGCGCGTCGGCGCCCGGAACGATGGTCCTCGAGGAGCTCGGCATGACGCCCGCGAACGTCGTCGCCCACGTACGCGAGCTGCTCGACTAGAGCCCAGCCGCTACGGATCGACCACCGCCGCCAGCCGGTCTGCGTCCTGTGACACCGTCACGTGGATCGCCCCCGGCTCGCGCACCCACGCGATGAGGTTGTGCGACTGCAGACGCTCGAGCATGAACTGAAACGCGAGCGCCTGCGCGCGCGAGACGTAACGGCGCAGGATGTCGAACGTCCAGCCGGTCGTGTGCAGCGAGTAGTTCCTCGTCGCCTCGCGGTTACGGCTCAGAAGCAGGCGCTGGTAGCGCTGGTCGCGCACCGTGCTCGTGACGACGAGCGGCTCGTCGCCCGAGATCGACTTGACCCCCGCGCCGACGTAGGCCAGCAGGTCGAGCGCCGGCTTGCGCAGCCCGCGATACGTCGTGCGCGACCGCTTCAGGCGGCCGGCCAGCTCGCCCATCCCCGGCGCGATCGCGACCCCGCGCTCGAGCAGGTCGATGGGCGGCAGTGCCACGATGCGGCCGTCGGAATAGGCGTCGCGCAACTCCTCGGGCCTCGCGAACTGCTCGGTCTCGTCCTGCGGGTGCAGGACCTCCTCCGCCGAGTTCTTGGCGTTCTGCAGCTGCGAGATGCGCTCGAGCCGCTCGGGATCGGCGCGGTACAGCCGCATGATCTCCCGCGCCGCGTTGATCCGCCAGAGGTACGTGGCCGAGTCGTCGCCCAGCGCGGCGAGCCGGCGGTAGGCCTGCGCGTGGTGAACCGGCGTGGAGTCGAAGTACAGCCGCGCGTAGGAGATGTCGTCCTCGCCGTAGTCGCGCAGCGCGTTTTGCAGGTTGCCGATGCCCATGTGGTAGCTCTGCACGGCGAGGTCGTCGCGACCGAGCTCCTCGCGCGCGATGACGAGGTAGCGGACGGTGGCGGCGAGCGCCTTGGGCGGGTCGAAGCGCTCGTCGATGCGCCGCCGACGCTCGCGCAGGCGCTCGATCAGTTCGTTGTCGCCTTCGCGCTCCGCGCGCCGCAGGGAGCGTCCGATCCGGCGCGCGCCCGCCGGGTCGACCTTCATGTCCAGCAGGTTGCGCCCGGTCTCGGCGAGGATCTGCGTGAGCCCGACCGCCCCCTCGAGCTGCGGGTCGGCGACGGCGTCGACCCGGCCGGCGCTCTCGAGCATGACGAGCGCCTCGAGCGTGTCGGGCTCGACCTCGCCCGCGTTCGCGGCCGCCTCCACGAGCGGCCGGTAGCGGGCGACGCGCTCGGCGCTCGCGCGCGCCCCCCCGGGGGACTTGGCGTAGATGACGTGCGCGTGCCCGCGCGCGGCGGCGGCGGCGAAGTCGTCCTCGCGGCCTTCGGTGTACGCCAGCGGGTCGTTGTCGACCGCCGTACCCGGCACGAGCGGCGGGCTCGACGTCTCGTCGGCAAAGAGCACGACGACGGCGGCGACCGTGAGGACGACGACGACGAGCAGCACGAGCACGCGGCGAACGAGGGACGCCATCCGTCCACAGGCTCCCAAATCGATCCGCTGTCTGCGCAGTGACAACGAGGTCGCGCTACGTGAGGTGCGGGGTACGAGCTCGGCGAAGTGCAGGCCACGGCAAAGGAGCAAACCATGAGCTACGAAGGGACAGCCGGCGGGGGCTACGAGGTGCTGATCGAGGGTCAGCCGCACCGGTGGGGCCGCGGGGACATCTCGGTCGCAGAGATCCGTGAGCTCGGCAAGCTTCCTGCTGACTGCAAGGTCGTGGCGGTGAGCCTCGCCGACGCCCAGGAGCACCCGCTCGACGAGGATGCCGTGCACGAGGTGCCGCCGCTGACGCCCGGGAAGCCGACCGTCAAGCGAACGAACTTCAAGTGCGGCTCGTAGCCACCGCCGGCTCGTAGCGAGGCTGTGCGTTCGCGGCTGGCTCTGCCTGCGCGGCTGCGTCAGCCAACGACCGTCGCCGCGCGTAGCCTGCGCGGTGATGCGCACCCTGCAGGCCGGCGAGCCGGCCGTTCTCGACGACGACCTGCTCATCGCGGGCGACAACCTCGCCGCGATGGCGACGCTGCCCGAGGGGGGCTTCGACATGGCCTACCTCGACCCGCCGTTCAACACCGGCAGCGATCAGCGTCGCGGCGAGCTGCGCTACGCCGACGCGTTCGCCGATTACGCCGGGTTCCTCGCGCCGCGCCTCGAGCGCGTCCGTGAGCTGCTCGCGCCGCACGGCACGCTGTACCTGCACCTCGACTATCGCGAGTCGCATCGCTGCAAGCTCGCGCTCGACGAGATCTTCGGCGCGGAGTGCTTCCTCAACGAGCTGATCTGGATCTACGACTACGGCGGCCGGCCCAAGCGCCGCTGGCCGGCGAAGCACGACACGATCCTCGTCTACGTGCGCGATCGCGAGCGCTACCACTTCGACGACGACGAGGTCGACCGTGAGCCGTACATGGCGCCCGGGCTCGTCGGCCCTGAGAAGGCGGCGCGCGGAAAGCGGCCCAGCGACTGCTGGTGGCACACGATCGTGCCGACGAACTCGCGCGAGAAGACCGGCTATCCCACGCAGAAGCCAGCCGGCATCGTGCGCCGGATGGTCGCCGCCTCCTCGCGCCCCGCCGGCTGGTGCCTGGATCCCTTCGCCGGATCGGGGACGCTGGGCGCCGCCTGCCGCCAGCTTGGCCGGCGCTTCGTGCTCGTCGACGAGAATCCCGAGGCGATCGCGATCAGCCGCACGCGACTCGGCGAACCGCGCCTCTTCGCGTAGCTGCCGCAATCTCGTCTGACGGGGTGCGCGCCGCGTCAATCCGAGCCAGGTGAGCGAGCGCGGCCCGGGGGGTAGCCGGACGCCATGGACAACCTCTCGCAGACACCGGCCGACCCGCACGACTACGCGGCCGTCAACGTCGTCTGGGCGGGCCTGCTGACCGCGCTGCTGCGTGTCACCGCGCGCGACGGCCGGACCGGACCCGAGCCGGTGGAGCTGCCGGTGCTCGGGCTCGCCACGTTCGCGCTGACGAAGGCGCTCTCCAAGGAGAAGGTCGGCGTGTGGGCGCGCCAGCCGCTCGTCGAGCCTGGCGACGACGGCGACCGCCGCCCGCGCGGGCGCGGCCTGCGCTACGTGCTCGGCGAGCTCGTGACGTGCCCCCGCTGCCTGGGCACGTGGAGCTCGCTCGCCCTCGTCGGCCTGCGTGTGGCGCGGCCGCGCGAGGGTCGCATCGTCGCCGCTCTGCTCGCCACGGCGGGAGTCAACGACATCCTGCAGACGAGCTTCACGCTGCTCTG
>DASYVZ010000292.1:0-1740 GCA_035936515.1 Solirubrobacteraceae bacterium
GATGCACACCGTCGCGCGCATCCCCGTCAGGGTGAAGCGCGGCCGCTTCCGCACGCGCGTGCGCCTGCGCAGGCCGGCGCTGCACCGGATGCGCCTCACGTTCTCCGGCGACGGACGCAACGGCGCCGCGCGCTCGGCGGACGAGTACCTGCGCGCCGCTCGTCCGCGCTGCCGCACGCTCGCAACGAGCGGTTCACCCGCGCTTCGCGACGAAGGCCATCCCGACCCTCGCACACGCCTCCGTCTACGCGGCGGGGCTAGGCTTGCGCCGCGATGCGGCGACGGCCATCCACCGACGAGCGCGAGCACGAGGAGAGCCGCTCGACGATCGTCCGCTCCTGCGCCCGAGTGGCGGACTCGTCGGCGTTCAACATCGCGATCTTCGGCGTCATCCTGGCCAACGCCCTCGTGCTCGGCCTCGAGACCTACGACGGCGTCGTGCGCGAGGTCGGCGGCACGCTGTCGACGCTCAACGAGGTGTTTCTCGGGATCTTCGTCGTCGAGCTGTGCATCCGCCTGGTCGGCTTCGGCTCGCGCCCGCAGGACTTCTTTCGCAGCGGCTGGAACGTCTTCGACTTCCTCGTCGTCGCGGCGTCCTTCACTCCCGGTCTGCGCGAGAACGCGATGCTGCTGCGCCTCGCGCGCCTGGCGCGGGTGCTGCGGATCGTGCGCCTGCTGCCCGACCTGCGCGTCCTGACGATCGCGATCGGCCGCTCGATTCCGGGCGTCATGAGCCTCGCCATCCTGGCGGTGCTCGTCCTGTTCATCTACGGGATGGTCGGCTGGACGATCTTCGACGACCACGCGCCGAAGCAGTACGGGACGATCAGCGAGGCGATGCTGACGCTCTTCGTGACGCTGACGCTCGAGAACCTGCCCGACCAGATCGCGCTGGGGCGCGAGCTGTCGGACTGGACGCTGCTGTATTTCATCTCCTACGCGATGGTCGCGGCGTTTCTGATCTTCAACATCCTCATCGGCGTCGTGATCAACTCGCTGGAGGAGGCGCGGGCGATCGAGCACGCGCGCGAGCGGCTGGACCGCATCGAGCACGGTCAGCTCGGGCCGACGCCGGAGGAGCGGATTGCGACGGTGCGCGAGGCGCTCGACGAGCTGGAGGCCGACCTCAAGCAGCGACCGGCGTAGCGGCCCGGCTCTCTCGCGGTCACGCGGGTGAGCGCGGCGACGGGTTCGTCGTCTGCTCCAGGTTCGAGCGGCGCGCCAGCAACACCGCCGCGCCGGCGACGCCGACCGCCGCGCAGGCCAGAGCGGCGCTGCGCCAGCCCGCGCGCTCGATCACCGGCCCGGCGAGCGCCTGTCCGCCGGCCACGCCGGCGACCAGCGCCGTCGTGATCCACGTGAAGCTCTCGGTGCCCATTCCCGCCGGCGCAAGCCGGTGCACGAGCTCACCGCCGGCCGCGCTGAACGGCGCGAACGGGATCCCGAGCACCAGCGCGAGCAGCGCCAGCGCCACGAGATCGCCGGGGATCGCGAAGAGCGCCAGCCCGAGCGGCATGAACCAGGCGGCCCGCAGGTAGCCGCGGACGGGGGCCCCCGCGGGGTGCATTCCCCACCACAGGCCGCCGGCCGCGCTGCCGACCGCCGTCAGCGCGATCAGCAGCCCACCGACGCTCTGGCGCCCGCTGATCTCCTCGCCGACGGCGGGCGCGATGACGTCGAAGCCGCCGAAGAGCACGCCGATGGGGAACGTGGCCAGCAGCAGCGTCTGCAGGGCGCGGC
>DASYVZ010000293.1:0-5758 GCA_035936515.1 Solirubrobacteraceae bacterium
GGCATCGCCCGCCCGCCCGGCGATCGGCTCACGGCGGCCGCCGCGCCGCCGCCAGCCGCTCGAGCAGCGCCGCCTGTCCCCGCACCATCTTCGCCTTCGCGCTGGCCAGGTCGAACCATGCGACGCGGTCGACCTCGGGGAAGGACCGGCGGCGACCCGAGCGCGGCGGCCACTCGATCTCGAACGTGCCGGGCACGAGCGCCGCCGGGTCGAAGTCGCCCGGCACCGCGAACGCGATGACGCGCTTGCCGGCCTTCTGGCGGATCTCGCCCAGCGCGATCGGCGTGCCCTCGGGCGGCGCGTGCCCGAGCTCCTCGGCGAACTCGCGGAGCGCGCCGGCCAGCGGGTTCTCCCCGGGCTCGAGCTCGCCCTTCGGGATCGACCAGGCGCCCTCGTCCTTGCGCGTCCAGAACGGGCCGCCCATGTGACCGAGCAGGACCTCGAGCTCGCCGTCGTCGCGCTCGCGAAAGAGGACGAGTCCGGCCGAGGTCGTCATCGCCGCGAGTCTCGCAGGACGGCGGCGCGCCCGGCTGGGCCCGCGCCGGGTCAAACGTCGGCTCAGGTCGGGAAACGGGGTACAAGTGGTGCATCGACTCCCTCAAAGGACAGCTGCTGATCGCCGGCGCCACGCTTCCGGACCCGAACTTCTCGCGCTCGGTCGTGCTCGTCTGCGAGCACAGCGAGGATGGGGCGCTGGGCCTCGTGCTCAACCGTCCCGGTGACCTCGTCGTCGGCGACGCGGCGCCGGAGCTGGCGGAGCTGCTCGGCGACGACGCCGTCATCGACAGCGGCGGGCCGGTCCAGCCCGACGCGCTGCTCGTGCTCGCCGAGTTCGACAACCCCGACAGCGCGGGGATCCAGGTCGTCGAGAACGTCGGCCTCGTGGGCGACGGCAGCGAGATCGACGACCTCGTGGAGGAGACGCGCCGCGCGCGCGTCTTCGCCGGCTACGCGGGCTGGGGCCCCGGACAGCTCGACGCCGAGCTCGAGCGCGAGGACTGGTTCGTCGCGCCGGCCGGCATCGACGACATCTTCAATCCGGACGTCGACGAGCTGTGGGCGCGCGTGCTCGCGCGCAAGGGAGCGCATTTCGCGCTCGTCGCGCGGATGCCGGTCGATCCGAGCGTCAACTAGGGGCCCGACGACAGCCGCCGGGCGAGGCCCGTCCATCACGATCAGCGCGACGGGCGTCTAGCTCCCGGCGACGAAGACGAAGATCGCGTGGCGCGTGCTGCGTGCGATCGGTCGTGCGATGGGTAGGGTCGCGCCCATGGCCGAGACGACGAAGTTCCTCCTCTCCGAGGACGCGATCCCGACGCACTGGGTGAACCTCCTCCCCGACCTGCCCGGCGAGCCGCTGCCGCCGCTGAACCCGCAGACGATGGCGCCCGCCGGGCCGCCGGACCTGACGCCGATCTTCCCGATGGAGCTCATCGGCCAGGAGGTCTCGGGCGAGCCCGAGATCGAGATCCCGGACGCCGTGCGCGAGGTCTACCGCCTGTGGCGCCCGACGCCGCTGTTTCGCGCCCGCCGCCTGGAGCGCGCGCTCGGCACGCCGGCGCACATCTACTACAAGTACGAGGGCGTCTCGCCGGCCGGCTCGCACAAACCGAACACCGCGGTGCCGCAGGCGTACGCCAATGCGCAGGCCGGGGTGAAGAAGCTCACGACGGAGACCGGTGCCGGCCAGTGGGGTTCCTCGCTGGCGTTCGCCTGCTCGTTGTTCGATCTCGAGTGCGAGGTCTTCATGGTCGGCTCGAGCTATGACCAGAAGCCCTACCGGCGGTCGATGATGCAGACCTGGGGCGCGAGCGTGCACCGCTCGCCGTCGACGCGGACCGCCTCGGGCCGCGCGAACGACGGGTCGCCGACCGGCTCGCTGGGGATAGCGATCTCAGAGGCCGTCGAGGTCGCCGCGCAGAACGAGGACTGCAACTACGCGCTCGGGTCGGTGCTCAACCACGTCCTGCTGCACCAGACGATCATCGGCCAGGAGACGATCGCCCAGATGCAGATGGCCGGCGAAGAGCCCGACGTCGTCATCGGCTGCGTCGGCGGCGGGTCGAACTTCGGCGGGCTGACGTTCCCGTGGCTGCGGCGCAAGCTGCGCAGCAGCGGCAACCAGTCCGCATCCAGCCCACGCTTTCTCGCGGTCGAGCCGGCGGCGTGCCCGACGCTGACGAAGGGCGTCTACGCCTATGACTTCGGCGACACCGCGGGGCTGACGCCGCTCATGCCGATGTACACGCTCGGCCACGGCTTCGTCCCGCCGCCGGTGCATGCCGGGGGGCTGCGCTACCACGGCGACGCTCCGATGGTCTGCGCCCTGCTGAAGGCCGGCCTGATCGAGGCGCACGCCTACCGCCAGAACGAGACGTTCGCTGCCGCGCTGCAGTTCGCCCGCTCCGAGGGGATCATCCCGGCGCCCGAGCCTGCGCACGCGATTCGCGGCGCGATCGACGAGGCGCTGGCGGCCAGGGAGGCCGGCGAGGAGCGCGTGATCCTCTTCGGTCTGTGCGGACACGGCAACTTCGACATGGCCGCCTACGACGCCTACCTCGCCGGGACGCTGGAGGACCCGGAGTTCTCGCAGGACGACATGGATGCGGCGGTGGCGGCGCTGCCGGAGGGAGCGCCGGTGGTGGCTTGAGGCGACGTCGACCCCCGCGCGGGCGCCGGTGAGACATGAACGACCGACACATCGGCGACCGGGCCGGAAGCCGCGGCCGCGCAGACCTCAGGCCGCCGTGTGCGCCAGCCCCGCATCGCGCCGCGGCGCCGGCTCCTTGCCCCAGCGCGCCTCGCGGGCGTAGCGCATCAGCGCCGGGAAGTAGTGCGAGATCGGCGGTGGGGTGGCACCCAGCAGGTCACGGGCGCGGCGCGCGTCGAACGTGCAGCGCACGCTGAAATACGGCACCAGGGCACCCGCCCGCTTCTCGGCGGTCTCGTCCTCGCCGGGCGCGACGAACACCGGCGGCTCCGCGTCGAAGGCCTCGGCCGCCATCGTCGCGAGCGCAGCATTCGTGGGCGCCTCGTCGCCGGAGACGATGTGAAACGCGCCACCGCGCACCGGCCCGCGCAGCAACTCGAGCAGCGCGTCGGCGACGGTGTCCACCGGCACGATGTCCAGGCATGCCTCGGCATCGCCCGGCACCGTCGGGAAGAGGCCGCGGGCGAACGCCTGCAGCGGCCAGTAGATGACGTTGAAGGTCTGCGTCCAGCCGGTCGCGCTGTCGCCGACGATGACGCTCGGGCGCACGACCGCGGCCGGCAGACCGCTGTCGGTGACGAGCTGCTCCGCCTCGAGCTTCGTGCGCTCATACGTGTTGCGAAAGCCCTGGCCGACATCGCCGTCGTGCTCGCTGACGAGCCCGGTGCGGTCGCCGGCGACATACGCCGTCGACACGTGCACGAAGCGCTCCAGCGATCCACGGGCGTAGGCGCGCGACGCGAGCTTGAGGACCTCGCGCGTCCCCTCGACGTTGATCCGGCGCGCCTCGTCGAGCGGCAGCGTGAAGCTGATCGACGCCGCGCAGTGCACCACCGCGGTGATCTGGCCGACCAGCCGGTCGCTGGCGGTCGCCGACAGGCCCAGCCCCGGCGACTCGAGGTCGGCCGCCAGAGCGCGCACGCGTCCGGGATGCGCGCTCGCGCCGGGTGCCACGAGCGTCTGGAGCAGATCGTCGATGCGCGCCTGCGCGGCCCGGTCGTCCTCTGCGCGCACGAGCGCGACGACGTCGAGATCGGTCTGCTCGAGCACGCGCGCAAGCAGCTCCATCCCGACGAAGCCGGTCGCGCCGGTCAGGAGCACGGTTCCGTCAGACGAGGAGGTCATGCGGCCTCCAGGCAGAGCGTCGCGTTGTGTCCGCCGAACCCGAACGAGTTCGACAGCGCGACCGGCGGCCGTCCGTTGGACATCTCCAGCGGCCGCGCCGCGCCGGGCACGTAGTCGAGGTCCATGCCCTCCTCGGGTTGGTCCCAGCCGATCGTCGGCGGGGCGATCCGGTCGCGCAGCGCGAGGATCGTGGCGACGGCCTCAACGGCGCCGGCGGCGCCGAGCAGATGCCCGATCGCCGACTTCGTCGAGGAGACCGGAACCTGCGTCGCGCGATCGCCGAGCACGCTCTTGAGCGCCATGGTCTCGGCGCGGTCGTTGAGCTGCGTCGACGTGCCGTGGGCATTTACGTAGTCGACTGCCGTCGCGTCCAGGCCCGCGTCGTTGAGCGCCACCTGCATCGCTCGGGCGCCACCGCGGCCGTCGGCCTGCGGCGCCGTGATGTGGTGCGCGTCACCGGTCGAGCCGTAGCCGCGCACGGTGCCGAGGATCTCGGCGCCGCGCGCACGCGCGCTGTCACCGGCCTCGAGCACGAGCACGCCGGCGCCCTCGCCCATGACGAAGCCGTCGCGGCGGTTGTCGAACGGGCGCGAGACGCCCGACGGCGAGATCGCGCCCATCCGCGCGAACGCGGCGCGCGAAAGGGGAGTCAGCGGCGCCTCCGCGGCGCCCGTGACCATGGCCTCGGCTTCGCCGTGCTGGATCATCCGCAGGGCGGTGCCGATCGCGTGGCTGCCGGCCGCGCACGCCGAGACGACGCTGAAGACCGGTCCGCGCAGCTCGTGGCGCAGCGAAAGCGCCGCCGATCCGGCGTTGCTCATCATGAGCGGCACGGCGAGCGGCGAGACGGAGTCCGCGCCGGTGTCGCGCAGCATGTCGTGGTTGTCCTCGAGCGTGCCGATTCCGCCGATCCCGGTGCCCAGCACGCAGCCGATCAGCTCGGGGTCGTAGGGCAGCTCGTCGGCCCAGCCGGCTTCGGCGAGCGCCTCGTCGCCGGCGGCGATCGCCAGCTGCGTCGAGCGGTCGGCGCGGCGGGCCTGCTTGGCCGACATGTGGTCGGTCGGGTCGAAGTCCGCGCACGGCGCCTCACCGTCGCGGATGCCGCACGCGCCGTCCGTCCAGCGTTCGTGCAGCGTGCGGGCACCGACGCCGAGCGGCGTGACGGCTCCGATCCCGGTGATGACGACGTCGCGCAAGGTCACCCTTGGACGCGCGCGACGACGAGGTCGACGACGTCGCCGACGGTCTTGATCTTCTTGAAGTCGGCGCTCTCGAGGTCGATGTCGTAGCGCTCTTCGACGACCTGCGTGAGCTCGACGAGGTCCAGCGAGTCGATGTCGACCTCCTCGAGGGAAGCGTCGCGCGTCAGCACCTCGGGATCGGCGCCGAACTCGGCGAGCGACTCGATGACGGTGGCCTCGATCTCCTGCGGTTGCGTCTTGGTGGTAGGCATGTGTGTCTCCTTGATCGGGATCAGGTTGGTGTAAGGGAGAAGGTCAGGTCAGGCGGCGAGCCGCAGCGCGGCGCCGTGCAGCGACAGCACCTGCGCATCGGCGACACAGCGCGGCGCGAGCTTGGCGAGCACGGTGCCCGGGCCCACATCGACATAGGCGCGCGCGCCGGCGGCCGCGACCGCGCTCATCGTCTCGCGCCAGCGCACTGGTGAGACGAGCGCGTCGGCGAGCTCGTTGACGGGGTCGGCGAAGGGGCGCGCGGTGGCGCATGAGAAGACGTCGGCGCGCGGCGGGTTGAGCTGCACGGCGGCGACCGCGGTGCGAAACGGCTCGACGGCGGCGGCCATCTGCGACGAGCGGAAGGCGCCGCTCACGTTCAGCGGGATCGCGCGCAGGCCGTCGGCACGGGCCTCGCTGCGCACCTCGCGCAGGTCGTTGGGCGCGCCCGACAGGACGACCTGGCCCGGGG
>DASYVZ010000294.1:0-18860 GCA_035936515.1 Solirubrobacteraceae bacterium
GGCGGGGGTGTCACTACCGCTGGCGGTGGCGGTGGCGGTGGCGGTGGCGGTGGCGGTGGCGGTGGTGGCGGTGGCGGTGGCGGCGGTGGCGGAAGCAGCGGTGGCGTTACCGGATCAGTCTCGTTGTTGTCGTTGCGGTCCTTGCAGCCAGGGTCCGCGGGGAAGTCGATCTTGCCGTCGCGATCGTTGTCGATCCGGTCGTTGCACTCGGGCGGGGCCGCCACGACATCGCGGCTGCCCAGCGAGCTACCTGCGACGACCGCGGCGAAGAGGACGAGCAGCAGCAGCACGATCCTTCGCGCGCTGAGCACATGACGCACCAGACATGACGTAGACATGGATCCCCTGTTTCGGCTGTCGCTCGTCGAAGCCGACGCGCCCTCGCGTATCAACGCACCACAATGTGGCAGTGGACCATAAGCGTGTCAACCGCCTACCGTCGATGACGCTCGGCGGGTCCTCGACGATCGCGTGCGCACGGATCGGGATCCGATCGGCTCTAATCTGGTGCATGGACCGTAGAATGCCTCGACCGGCAAGGGGACGGAAGCCGCGGTCGGTGCGAACGCCAGCGGCGTGCGCTGTCGCTGGGTGCCGGCGCAGCAGCCAAAGCTCATGACCCGCCTCGAACGTCATCTGAACCTCATGCTGGGCGTCGCTCTGGGCGTAGTCGTGGTCTGGCTCGCGGTGCTGCTGGCGCAGGGCTCGAGCGGCAACGCGAGCCGCGGTGACCGCGCCCCTACGACGTCGGAGACGGCCACGCCACCCCCGGAGCGCGTCCTGGGGCCGAGCACGACGCAGACCGTCCCCGCTGCGAACCGGGCATCCTCGACGGCGGCGCCGGAGCGGAAAGCTCGCACACGGCCCAGCCGTCGGAGGCAGCGCACCCGGCGTGCTCGAACTGCGACTCGGCCTCGACGCGTCCGGCGCCAGGCCCCCGCGGTTGTGGCGTCCCCGCCACCTCCTCCGCAGGCCGCGCCAACGCCTCCGCCTCCGCCTCCGCCGCCTCCGCCGCCTCCTCCGCCTCGCGCGGCGCCGCCACCGCCTCGCCCGGCGCCTCCGCCGCCTCCTCCTCCGCCGGCGAGGTTCGATGACTCAGGATGAACAGAGGCGATCTCGCACGACGAGCCACGGCCGGTTCGGCGTTCAGGAACAGCTCGCTTCGGAACTGCCGATACGCCGCTGCCCGCGACTCTGGGATGTATGTCCGAAGACGCCATTTGTCAGAACTGTCGCCGGGGGAGTCACTGTGCGAGTACGGTGTCGGCCATGATCCTTTCGTGGCGGCTGCCACTCGTACGCGCGACTGGCACGCGGTGACCCCGATCGCACCCGTCAACGTCGCGGTCGTCGGGCTCGGCTATTGGGGGCCGAACCTCGTGCGCAATCTGTGGGAGACCGAGCGCGCTCAGGTGGCGGCGGTCTGCGATCCCAACCGCGCGGTCCTCGAACCCATCCACAGGCGCTATCCGACTGTACGGGCGGTCGAACGTTACGAGGACCTGCTTGCCGACGAAACCGTCGATGCGGTCGCGATCGCCACGCCGGTCCACACGCACTTCGCGATGGCCCGTGACGCGCTGCTCGCGGGCAAGCACGTGTTCGTGGAGAAGCCGATGGCGAGCACGGGCGCGGAGTGCCGCGAGCTGATCGAGCTCGCCGAGGCGCGCTCGCTCGTGCTCATGCCCGGCCACACCTTCCTGTACTCGCCGCCGGTGCGCAAGGTCAAGGAGCTGCTGGAGGCCGGGGAGCTCGGCGACCTCTTCTTCGCCACGTTCAGCCGGGTCAACCTGGGGATCCACCAGAGTGACGTCAGCGTCGTGCGCGATCTCGGCCCGCACGACTTCTCGATGCTCCTGTACTGGCTCGGCCAGCCGACCTTCATCCGCGCGATCGGCCGCGACGCCGTCGGGTCGGGGCAGCTCGACGTCGCGTTCGTCGACATGGGCCTTCCCGGGGGCGCGCTCGTGCACATGGAGCTCTCGTGGCTCGCGCCGACGAAGCTGCGCCGCACGGTGCTGGTCGGCAGCGGCAAGATGGTCGTCTACGAGGACACGAGCCCAGAGCAGATCCGCGTCTTCGACCGCGGCGTCGAGGTCCTCGTGCCCCAGAGCTTCGGCGAGTTCCAGCTGTCCTACCGCTCAGGTGACGTGCTGAGCCCCCGCTTGGACGCCGAGGAGCCGCTGCGGCGCGAGATGCAGGACTTCGTCGACTGCGTCCGGACCGGGGCGACGCCGGTTTCGGGCGCGCAGCTGGGCTATGACGTTGTGCGGATGATCGAGACGGCGGAGCGCTCGCTCGAGTTCAACGGCTCGCCGTTCAGCCTCGACACCGTCGAGGGCGAGCGGCGTCGCAGCGGTGACCGGCGGCGCGGCGACGGCGGCATGCCCGTCATCGGCGGGGTCCTTCCCTCCGGCGTCTGATCGCGTTGCCCGACGACACGATCGGCCTGTTCGACCTCGGGCGGCAGTGGCCGCCGCTGCGCGACGACGCTCTGCGGGTCTTCGAGCACGTTGCGTCGGCCGGAGCGTTCAGCCTCGGCAGCGAGCTCGAGGAGTTCGAAGCCGAGTTCGCCACGTTCTGCGGAACCTCGTGCTGCGTCGGGGTCGCGAACGGGACGGTTGCCATCGAGCTTGCGCTGCGTGCGCTGGGCGCCGGGCCGGGGACCGAGGTCGTGACGGTCGCGCACACGTTCGTGGCCACCGTCGAGGCGATCGCCGCGACCGGCGCACGCCCCGTGCTCGTCGACATCGACCCCGTGACGCGCTGCATGGACCCCGCCGCGTTGGCCGGGGCGCTCAGCCCGCGGACGGTGGCTGTCGTGCCCGTTCACCTGTACGGCCATCCGGCGGCGATGCCGGCGATCCTCGAGACGTGCGAGCGGGCGGGTGTCGCCGTCGTGGAAGACGCAGCGCAGGCGCACGGCGCGCTGCTCGACGGCCGGCGCGCCGGCTCCATGGGTGCGGCCGGGTGCTTCTCGTTCTATCCCACCAAGAACCTCGGCGCGATGGGCGACGGCGGGGCGGTCGTGACCGACGACGAGGATCTCGCGGCCGCGGTGCGTTCGCTGCGCCATCACGGCTCGGCGCCCGGCGATGCCAACCGCCACGAGCGGGTGGGGCGGACCGAGCGTTTGGACAACCTGCAGGCCGCCATGCTGCGTCTGAAGCTTCCCCGCCTCGACGAGGAGAACGCCCATCGGCGCTGGGTCGCCGAGTGCTATCGCGAGGCGCTCGCCGACCTGCCGCTCGGGCTGCCTCCCGTCGACGCGCCGGGAGCAGTGTCCGTGCACCACCTCTTCGTGGTCGAGGTCGAGGAACGCGACCGCGTGCGGGAGGCGCTGCGCGGCGAGGGCATCCTCGCCGGCGTCCACTACCCGACGCCTGTGCACCTACAGCCCGGATGGCGGCACCTCGGGTACCAACCGGGTGGCCTGCCGGCGAGCGAGCGAGCGGCGGCCCGCGTGCTGTCGCTACCGGGCTTTCCCGGGATGCGCGAGGCGGAGGTCGAGCGGGTCTGCGGCGCGCTTCGGCGGGCGGTCGTCGGCACCGGCGCGGACGCGGCGGCGGCTACGTAAATCCCGTCTGCGCACGGGCAGCCGGCCGGAGCCGCCGTTGCCTTTACGATCAGTCGGTGGGAAGGCGCGCTCTCGAAGCTCGCGTTCTCCAGGCGGCGGGATCGTCCCCGAGCAGCTGCGTCGTCTCGAAGACGAGCGGACTCTTTGGGTTCAGGCGCCGCGCATCTCGCAGGGAAGGCCGTGGGTCCTCGCCCGCCGCCGCCTGCGCGAGAGCCAGTGCGTAGTGGCCCTCCCAGTTATCGGGATCCTTGTCCACAGCGTTACGCATCGCGCGCACCGCGAGGGCGTTCTGGCCGAGGCGGACGTTGCAGTAGCCAAGCACGATGAACGGTTCAGGACGCGCTCTCAGCGCCGCGGCCGAGTCCAGCGCACGGTCGACAGCCGTCGCGCAGTCACCCGCAGCGAAGGCGCGCGCGCTCTCACGCAGCGAGCGCTCGGACAGGAAGATGCGCACGGGGAGGACCGCAAGGGCAATGCAAACGGCCACGGCGACAGCGCGCCCGATCGGGCCGGAGGGCGCGCCGCCTGCGCGATCAGCGCGGGCCGCGAGCGCAAGGCCGCCGGCTGCGAAGAACCACAACGTGACGACCGGCATCTCCCAGTGCCAGTCGATCCCGGCGTGCACGGCCCAGGCAAGCCCCGCGCCGAAGAGCGCGCCGCCCACGACGCGGTCGGGTCCGCGCGCCCGCGCCGCGAATCCGCCGAGCACGAGGATGATCGCGGCCAGGACGAGGACAAGCCCGACCACGCCCAACTCCCCCAGGACCTCGAGGTAGAGCGAATGGCCGTCCTCAACCTGATAGATCTGCGGGCGGTGCCGGTCCCACTCGAGTGCATAGGTTCCTGCTCCCTGCCCCTGCACCGGCTCGCGCTGAAACGCATCGAGCGCCACCCTCCACTGGTCAACGCGGCCGTTGTTGCCGGCATTGCTCAGCCGCGCTCGATCGCCGGGTAGCGTACTGCTGTCAGCGTTCAGGAACCGGTCGTATTGATGACTGATCAGACCAGGCGCCCCGAGGACCAGCGAGACGATGAGCGCCGACGCCGCCACGACAGCCGCCGCGGCCCATCTCGTTGCCGGCGACCGCAGCACGGGCGGCAGCACGAGGAGCTGCATCCGGCGGTCCAGTGGTAGCAGCGCCACGCGCGCGACAGCCGCGATCAGACAGCAGAGGACCACGACGAACGCGACGTCGTGCCCCTGCGCGTTCGCCGCCGGGGTCGCGTCCTGCGTCGCGAGCAAGTCGGCACCATACGCGGACGCCACGGCCAGGCCCACGGTCGGAACGACGACGATCAGCGCGCTGAGCAGCGCGCGCGGGCGCCCCGTGACGATCAGCAGGATCAGCCCGATCGCGCCGGCCGCGATCGCGCCGCGCGAGAACGTGAGCAGCAGCGTGACGCCGAGCACCGGCAGGGCAGCCGCCGCCAACGCGCGCGCGGCTGGCGCCTCGCGATCGTCGGAGGTCAGCGCGAAGCTCATCACGCTGCCGATGGCAGCCACCAGGCCGAGCGCGTTCCAGTACCCCACGGGGTAGCTCAGGCGCTCGCCGGCGAGGGTGGGATCGACCGGCCACACGTCGGGTGCCAGCCACGTGACGAGGCCGCACATGCAAACGCCGAACGCGGCTGCAGCAATGCCGCGGACGACCCACCGCAGTCGCTCGACCGTGCGGCCGAGGGCGCCGACGACGACGAAGCCAAGCAGGTAGAGCAGGACGCGGTCGTACTCGATGATTGCGCGGGCGGGCGCGTCGGACCAGTTCGCCGAGGCAAGCGTCCAGGCCGCCAGCAGCGCAAGGGCTGTCGCGCCGCCTACGTACCCGGCACTCAGCGCGCACCACGGTCGCGCGGCAAGCGTGACCCGCAGAACGAGCAGCATCGCGAGCGCGGTCGCTCCGAACGCGACCGGCGCTGGTAGGAATCCCCCGGATGCAAACGCAAAGCCGCCGAGCGCCATTCCGGGCAGAAGGGGGATCAACCAAGCGGCGGCGCCTGAGACGCGGTGTGTCAGCTGCCCCGGCTCCGGCTCGGCGCGGCCGGCACCGTCGTCGCCGGCGGCGAGTTCGACGCGTAGTACAGCTCGCCGGCGGCTGCGTCCGTCACCACGACACCGAGGGCATCGACGTCCAGATTCCGGACGGTGCGGATCGCCCGCCGGGCGGCGTCCTTCGTCGTCTGGTTCAGACGCGCCACGAGCACGATGCCCTCCACCAGCGGCGCGAGCACCGCCGCGTCGTTGACCGTACCGACCGGCGCGCTGTCGATGAGCACGACGTCGGCCATCGCGCGCGCGGCGTCGACGATCAGGCGCATCCTCGGATCCGACAGTGTCCGTTGCGGATTGGGCGGCACATCCCCTGCGGGGAGGATCCCGATCGCGCCGCCGATGGATGTGTCGCGCTGCGACGGACGCAGCGTGTCGGCGTCGAGCCACAGCAGCTCGCTGGCAACCGAGCCGCCAGCCAGGATCCCGGTCAGGCCTGCGGACAACGACACGTCCGTGTAACGCCCAAAGGCCGGGCGGCGCAGGTCGGCCTCGATGACGACGACGCTCAGGCCGAGCCGTGCGTAGGCGCGCGCGACGCCGATCGTCACGCTCGTCTTGCCATCGCCGGGGCTGGGCGAGGTGATCATGATCACGGACGTCGCCTCGCCAACCCCCGCGAGCCGTCGGTTCGCCGCAAGTAGGCCATAGGCCTCGCGCTGGGCCGGATCGTCGAACGTCTCCGCCCGTCGAGCCGGGCGCGGGATACCCCCGAGGATAGGCAGGCCGAAGGACCGCTCCACCTCGTCCTCGTCCTTCATGCGCCGGTCGACGAAGCTCAGGACGAGCGCGAGCCCGATCCCCAGGAGGAGGCCGAGGACGATTCCGATTGCTGCGGCCAGCTTCGGGCGCGGCCGCGACGCGCTCTCAGGAATGCTTGCGCGACGAACGACCTGTGCGCCGCCGGTCTTCTGCTCCGCGGCGATCTGCAGGTCGCGGCGCCGGGCCTGCAGCTCGAGTCCCTCCGCGGTGCGTCGTTGGGCGGGCGGGAGTGCCAGCAGCTGGCGGTGGACCAGATCTGCGGCCTCGCGGTAGCGCTCGCTCGCTGACTCGACGCGATACTGCACATACGCATCGGCGAAGCCGTTCGCGATCCGCGCGGCCATAACAGGGTCAGGGTCGCGGACTTGAAGTTCGACGATGTCCGACGTCGAGCTGGTTTTCACCTCGACCTGTTCGAGCAGCTCGTCCGGTGTGCGGTCGAGGCCGAGCTGGCGCCGCACGCGTTGCGCCGTCGGCCCGATCGTGATCAGCTCCACCTCCGTGTTGAGGGCGCGCTCCGGGTCTCGCGACGCGGCGCTCCCGGTGGGATCGAACAGCGTGTCGATCGGGTCCTGCCCGCGCAGCAGCAGCTGAGCGCTGGCGTCGTACTGCTTCTCCGACGACAGGCTGACAGCGAAGGCGATGCCAGCGCAGAGCGCGACGACCAGCGCCACCAGCCGCCAACGCTCGCGTACGGCGCGGAGGTAGTCGAGTGGTGTGAGTAGTTCCTGGCGGTTCATCGCAAGACATGGAGGATGTCACGGCAAGCTCGCCCATGCTGCGGCCCGGACTCGCGCCGACCGACGATCGTCAGTCACCTCTGCCCCCGGATAGGCAGATAGCGGTGCTGATGAACGTCGCCATCGGGCATCAGGCGGTTGAGCGAGCACCGCGCTGAAGATCGATCCTACTTCCGGGCGCAGACGCTGCGGCGGCCAAGCGTTTTGTTGCGCATCCGGTCGTTTGCGCATGCCACCAGCGCTGCCGCTGTTCGACCTCGCGCTGCCGCTGGCCGCCGGACCGCGCTTGCACTCGCTGCCTGCGGCGCGCGCGCGGGCAGGCAGTCGGCAGAAGGTTCCCTCGCGAGCACCTGCTTCGCCAGAGGTTGCGAGCAGGCCGTAGACTCCTGGACGTATGTCGGTGGCACCTCGCCCGCTGGACAGTTCCTCCGGGCCGCTGCGACTGCGTGAGGTCGACCCGAGCGCGGACCCAAGGTGGGACGCCTACGTCTCCGCGCACGCCGAAGGTCTCGTCTACCACACGTCCGCCTGGCTGCGGGTGCTGCAGCGGGAGTATGGCCAACCGGCGATCGGGCTCGCGGTCGAAGACGCCGCCGGCAACATGCAGGGTGTTTTGCCACTGATGGCGACCAAGGGCCTGCCGATGGGCCTGTGGAGCGGGGTGGGCGGGCGGCGCCTGTCCTCGCTGCCGCGGACGCCGGTGGCCGGGCCGCTGGCCGATGGGCGCGATGGTCTAGCCGTGCTCGTGCGCGGAGCGGTGGAGCGCACTCCGCCGGGAGCCCGGCTCCAGCTCAAGCCTGCAGAGGCCGATCTCGACGATGTCGTGGAGCGGGTCGTCGCCCATCCCTGGCGTCTCACGTACATCCTCGAGCTTCCGGAGCGGCCGGAGCAGGTACGTTTCGGCAAGAGTCGCAGCAATGCCCGCGTTCGCTCTGGCATCAATTCTGCGGTGCGTCACGGGATCGTGGTGCGGAGGGCCGACAGCATCGCTGATGTGCGCGCCTGGCACCGGCTGTATCTCGAGACCATGCGTCACCATGCGATCCCCGCGCGGCCGTTGCGGTTGTTCGAGGCGATGTGGGACGAGCTCCATCCGCGAGGGATGATGCGGCTGCTTCTGGCCGAGCGTCAGCGAGAGCTGCTCGCCGGCTCCGTGCTCTTGATGTTCGGACCGACCGTCTTCTACGCCTTCAGCGGCGCGATGCCACACGTGCTCTCGCTGCGGCCCAACGACCTCTTGCAGTGGCAGGCCATCAGCGATGGGTGCACAGAGGGATACCGACGCTACGACCTGGGCGAGGTCGCCGACGGGGACGAGGGGCTGGCGCATTTCAAGAGCAAGTGGGGCGCGCAGCCGCGCCGTCTGTACCGGTACTCCTATCCCCCGGCACCCCAGCCGGCCGACGAGGGCGAGAGCAGGTTCGGGCGGCTGGCGGAGCTGATGGAGCGAAGCTGGCGCGCGGTCCCGCTCAAGGCGACGGCGGCGGCCGGACGGCTGGTATACCGCTACCTGTGAAGCGCAAGCTCTCGCTCCTAGGCGGGACGACGACGGCCGGCGACTGCCGCGCCGCGGTCGGCTACCTACTCCGGCCGCGCCGTCTGGTGACCGGACCGGCCATCGACGCCTACGAGCAGGCTTTCGCACGAGCTGTCGGTGTGCGCCATGCCTGTAGCTTCGCCAGCGGCCGCGTCGGCCTCTACGCCATCCTGCGAGCGCTCGGCATCGGCCCCGGTGCCGACGTTCTGCTGCAGGTGCCCACGCACATCGTCGTTCCCAACGCCATCCGCCACGCCGGTGCGCGGCCGGCCTATGTCGACTGCGTGTCCCACAACTGGAACATCGACCTCGAGCACGCCGCGCGTCAGGTCACGCCTCATACGCGGGCGCTCGTCCTTCAGCACACCTTCGGCATACCCGCCGACATGGACGCCGTCCTGAATTTTGCCGACGAGCATGGCCTGGTGCTGATAGAGGATTGCGTCCACGCGCTGGGGGCGACCTGGCGGGGTCGGCCGGTCGGCAGTTTCGGCCGGGCGGCGTTCTTCAGCACGGAGGAGACGAAGATGATCTCCACGACCATGGGCGGGATGGTCGTCACCGACGATGAGGCGCTGAACGAGCGTATTCGCACATACCAGCGGACCTGCTCTTGGCCGTCTCCGGGACTCACCCGCCGCTACCTCGTCAAGCTCCTCGCCTATCACGTGCTCACCGAGCCGCACGTGCATCGGGTGGCGCGCGCCGGATACGAGGCACTCGGTGAGGCGCAGCCGCTCCCGCAGCCCACGAGCGCGCAGGAGCTGCGCGGCGGCTGGCTTCCGGAGCTCGAGCAGCGACTCAGCAACGCGCAGTCCGCCATCGGGCTGCGCCAGCTGCGCCGCCTCGACGCCAACCTGGACCACCGCCGCGCGATCGCCGACCGCTACGCGCGGCTCATCACGGATCGCGGCTTTGCCATCGCGACGTTCCCGCAGGAGGCGACGCCGTCATGGGTGCGCTTTCCCCTCACGGTGCCAGACCGCTCCGCGGCCGTCCGCGCGACGCACCCACACGTCGTGCTCGGCACCTGGTTCACATCGGTGCTCGAGGAGGCGCGTACGCCGGGCGACGGAGCGTATGCCGACGGGTCATGCCCGAAAGCCGAGGATGCGGCGCGGCACCTCGTGAACCTGCCGACCCATGGTCGCGTCACGGAGGACGACGCCGTCACCCTCGTCGCCGCGCTGCCTTCCGTACCGCAGTGCTGACGGCGCTGCTCGATCCACTGGATGACCCGTGCTGGGCCGGGTTCGTCGACCGCTGTCCGCAGGCGTTGATCTTCCACCACCCCGCGTGGCTGGGGTTGCTGGCCGAGCACTACCGCTATCCACTGGCAGCGGCAGCGGTGCTCGACGCCGAGGGGGAGCCGGTCGCCGGAATTCCGCTGGCGCTCATCTCCAGCCGGCTGACAGGCCGTCGGGTGGTCGCGCTGCCCTTTTCGGACGTCTGCCCGCCGCTGGTCGCCCCCGGCGCCAGCCCGGACGCGTTGCGGCTGCTTGCCGAGGCCGTCGAGAGCGAGCGTCGCAGGCGTGATCTGCCGATGGAGGTGCGTGGGCCGTTTTCGCAGCTCGGGCCCCCCGTCGACCGCTTCTACCTGCACGTGGTCGACCTGCGCGGCGGGCTCGTCGAGGTCGAGCGCTGCTATGCCTCCCGCACGCGTCGCCACGTACGCAAGGCGCAGCGGATGGGCGTCGAGGTCCGCCAGCACCTGGACGACGAGGCTCTCGACGAGTTCTACTCCCTGCACCTGCGCACGCGGCGCCGACTCGGGGTGCCCACGCAGCCCAAGGCGTTCGTTCGTAAGCTGGCCGGGCTGTTCGCTCGCGGGCTCGGCTTCGTCGCCGTCGCGCGATTTGAGGACAGACCGGTCGCCGCGGCAGTCTTCCTGCGGGCCGGCGGGAACCTCACCTACAAGTACGGCGCGTCCGACGAGCGCTACCTGCACACCCGCCCGAACAACGTGATCTTCGCGGAGGTGATCAGGTCGGCCTGCGACCAGGGCCTGACGACGCTGGACCTCGGGCGCACCGACTTTGGCCAGGAGGGGCTGCGCTCGTTCAAGCTTTCGCTGGGCGCGACGGAGGAGACGCTGGCGTACACCTACCGGGGGACGACTCCCGGACCATCCACGCCATCACGCGCTCAACGTGCCAGCACGGTGCTGATCCGCAAGAGCCCGCCGGCTGTCGGGCGGGCGATCGGCGAGGTGCTCTACAGGCACGCCGGATGAAGCTCCGGATGTCTCACGGTGCTGCCGGCGGCTCAAACGCCACCTCGCCGGTCTCCCGGTCACACCGAGCCCACCCTTCGGCCCCGTCCGATACGCCGGCGTCTCGCGCAAGCCACCAGGCGGCGACCTCGCGGGGCAGCGCCTTCCAGAGCCCCTCTCGTTCGGCGATCGCATCGAGGAATGCCTGATAGATCGCGAAGCGGCGCTCTTCGCCGAGATAGCCCGGGTCGGGATGGCTCACGCACTGGATGAGCCCATGCGCCGCTTCCAGCCGATCGACCTGTCGCAGCCACAGATCGGGCGAGCGGTGACCCAACAGCGTAAAAAGCGTGTGATCCTGTGGCAGTGTGTACGGTAATTCAACCAGCTCATCGATCATGTAGGGCCACGGCGAGCAGCAGCCGCCCGGCTGTGGCTCATAGGGATCGGAGAGCGGGACGGTGCAGTCGTAGCTAACCGGTAGCTCCGGCAGCCAGTCGACGACGCGATGCGTCGCCGGAGATCGAAAGCCGCTGGCCCCGAAGTTGCGAACTGCCTCTCGCAACGCCGGCTGCTGCGCTTCGAACTGTTCGCGAGAAGAGAACAACGACCTGTCGTGGAAGATGCCGTGCACGCCGATTTCGAATCCCCGCGCCCTCAGCTCGCTGACGATCCCCCAGTCGATCGCATACCACTGGGCCACGATGTTGAAGGAGGACCGCAGGCCCCGCTGTTCCTCGGCATCGGCGACGCGCACGGCACCTCGCAGTCCGTCTGCGCTCTCGACGTCATGGGTGAGAATCAGCGCGGCGCGTGAGCGTTCCGGCCAGAACCACCGAAAGCTGAGGCTCGACCGTCCCGCTGCCAACGTCGCGCATCGGACGTAGAAGGCGAGGAGCCGCGGAACGCTGTCGTCGTAGGGCCAGCGTGGAAAGTCCGGCAGGTCCTGCCACCGGACGAGCGCCCGCCGCCCCGCCAGTTGCACGTTACGAGGGATCAGTCGCTTCACCCGATAGAACGCTTCGAGCAGTCGCGGCGAAAGCCGGCGCTGCGAGTACGCGGCGCTCCAGCGCTCGAGCACGTAGTTCTCAAACACCTCTTCGAAGCTGAACGGCACGCAAACGCGTCCTGTCGCGGAATCAACGCCCGCAGTGATTGCACGCCCGTCGCTGACGCTGAACTGCGCGAAGGGGCTGCCCGTGGCCGTGCAGTCGCGGCCGAGCCGGGCGAAGAGCTGCCATTCGCCGTGCGTGAGACGGCGCATCGGGCCCGTGCCGACGCTCGACACAATCGCAGGACCGCCAGTGTCCTCAGCGCCATCCTCGAGGATCGGAGGCGCATCCACCGCCGCCAGCATCCGCTCAACCGGATGGCGTCTGCGCTCGCGGGAAGCCCGTCTCATCCGAAAAGCACGATACTCTCGTCGCCTAGGTCCGGCTTCGCCGCAGACCGCACCCACTACGCGGACAGCCGCGCTCCCACCGCTACGCGTCGGCCGCACACGACGGGGCTTCGTCCGCGTGGTAGGCGGCGCTGTGGATCACTGCCGGACCGAGCTGGCCGAGCTCCGGCTTGGGACGTTCCGCTACGCACTGGCTTCTCTTGTCTCACCAGCGCCGACGCGTCTCGGCGCGGTCCGACTCCGGCCGAACGATCACCTCGACGGAGAGGTGCCCCACGTCGGTGTCAGGCGTTTGCGATCCCGCGAGCGGATGCCTGGCTCAACGCAGCACGAATGGCGGCGGCGCGTCAACGGAGGCAACGGTGACACGGCGTCGCGCGGCTTGGACCAGGTCTTCCCACTGCAGGGTTTCCGGTAGCCGGACCACCGCGAGGTCGCGGCGTTCAAGTTCCTTTGCCAATTCGATCTGATGGTCGTCGACCTGTTCGCCGGCAGCCTTGCGGCGTGGAACGACAACGGGGCAATGACCAGCTTCGAGGGCATCCAAGGTTGCGCCCATCCCGGCGTGCATGACCACGACGTCGGCGCGGCGCAGCTCGGCGGCGAGATCCTCTGGCGAGAGCCATGGACGAGCTTCGATGTCGATCTGCGTCACGTCGGTAAAGCCCGTCTGCCACATGGTCTCCACGTGCTCGGGCAAAATGCGCAGAAGGCGGTCGACGAGGCTTCCGAACCCTTGCGTCCAGGTGCCGAGGACGACGGCGACACGCTGTACGGGTCGCTCGTCGCCGCATCTCGGCGACGAGCGGAAGACATCGAACACGGAGCCCGAATACTCCCAGCCACGGCCGCTCCAAGAGTCGTGCTGCGTATAGCAGCGAACGCGGGGGACGCGACGCAGGATGCTGCCAGTCAACGACGGTCCCACCACACGCGTGGCCGATTCGATGTAGTGGCACGCCGCCCCCAGCGCGCTTCCGATTGGCAGAAACGAAAGAGCGATGCCTGAACCCGTGCTCACCACAGCTTCCGGGCGGAGCGCTCTGAGAATGCGGACGGCTCGCACCGCGTTGCTCAGAGCGGTCGGTGGATTACGAGGCCATTGGCTGGGAACAAAGAGCACGCGCTGCCCCGCAAGAAGCGAGCGACTCTGCATCGAGTCGTTCGTCACCCACACGACGGGGCCGGGGGGCAACGTCAGGCGGGGCGCCAGATCGTGCAGTTCTTTGAGGTGACCGCCGGTCGACGCCACCAGCACCGTACGGGCGTTTCGGGACATCATCGGTGCCTCATCCGGCACGGGCGGCGACCTGACTCAGGACCCGGGCGCGCCAAGGCGATCCGCCGCCAGCCCGGCGTCGCGTCTCCATGTCGCACAACAGACCGCAAGGCGTTGACGTAGGGTAGGGGCATGCCAGATGTGCGTCGCGTTGGCCGCCAACTGCTCCCGCGGCTGAGGAGCAGTCTCGACGTGCTGTTCAGCCGCACGCTTCGCCCTGGATTCGTCTATGTCCGCGACGCGCTGGATCGCCGGATCGAGCGTCGACACGGTCTCGACACGTTCGGCAAGGTGGTGACGGACGAGCATGACGTCGAGCGGGGATTCTACAGGCCGCTGCCTTGGGGCACGCTCGCGCGAATCCTGCGCGAAGACGAGGTCGGTCCCGACGACGTCTTCCTTGATCTCGGAGCGGGGAAGGGCCGAGCCGTCTTTCTCGCCGCCGCTCGCTATCCGTTCAAGCGGGTCATCGGCGTCGAGCTCTCCGAGGACTTGAGCGCCATCGCGCGCGCGAACATCGAGCGGGTTCGCGATCAGCTCGTCTGCCAAGACGTTCAGATCGTGACCAGCGACGTGCTCGATTATGACATCCCGGATGATGCCACGCTTATATTTTTATATAACCCCTTTCGCGGTCATGTCTTCGAGTCAGTAATTCAGAAGCTCTTGGAGTCGGTCGACCGCCTGCCCCGACGGATGCGCGTCATCTACCTCTACCCGACGGAGGCTCAGTATCTGCGCTCGACGGGCCGCTTCCGCACTCTGCGCCGCGCGCGAGGCTGGCGTCCCACGCCCGAATGGTCGCGCTCCTACGACACGTATCTGCTCGACGTGTTGCCGTCGCACGTCGCGGTGGAGCAGCAGGCGCCGTAGATCGGCCGGCTGCGGGGGGTTTGCCGCACGGGCTCTGCTGCGCGGGACGTCGCGCGCGACGCACGTCGGGACCCAGACGCCAGGCCGCTGCGAGACCAATACGGCGCTGCGGGCAGAGGCGGTGCATCCGTCGCACCTGCTACCGTGCGCGCCGCTGCGGCCGCGGGGCAGGGTTGCCCTACCGGTGGAGGACGTGTCCGAAACTCGGATGCACTGCCGACTGGGGAACTGCCTGATGAATGGGGACCGCCTGATGAGCACCAAGAGTTGCAAGCATCGCTTCTTCGCGCCTGTCTTTGCTGCGCTCGCGCTGGCTGTGGTCGCGCTCGCTGCGCTGCACACGCAACCCGCCCTTGCGGCTGCCGATCTGGCGCTCGACCGTCCGGTCACCGCCTCCAGCTCTGAAGGCTGGGGGTTGGAAGCGGCCAAGGCCAACGACGGCGACGGCGCGACGCGTTGGTCTTCGTCGTTCCGCAACGGCGAGAGATGGCGAGTCGATCTGGGTAGCGCGCGGCGCGTCGACCAGATCTGGATCAACTGGGAAGTCGCGCGCGCTTCAAGCTATGAGCTACAGCTGTCGCACGACGGCAGCAACTACACCACGGTCTGGAGTGGCGGAACGTCCGAGCCCGGCTGGAAGGTCCACGACTTCGCCCCGCAGGAGGCGCGCTACGTGCGCTTCGCAGGCGGCGAGCGCGCGACGCAATGGGGCTTCTCGTTCTGGGACTTCGTCGTGTACAACATCGGCGGTTCGAGCAGTGGCGACTCGGCACCCAAGGCGCCGGCGACACTGCGTCCGGTCGGTTCGCAGCCGTTGACGGACGCCCAAGCGGCCTCCCGGGTCAGGCGCGACCCGTGGGAACCACGCCCTGAGAACAGCTGGTACAACCACCACACGCCGACGCAGGCGGAGCTGGACCGATTCCATAGCCACAACCCGTGGACTCCATGCGAGTCGCTACGTCGGAAGGTGACGGGGAACTTCACCGGCACGACGGATGAGATCATTCAGTGGGCCGCTCATAAGTGGGGTTTCCCGGAAGACGAATTCCGTGCGATCGCAGTATCCGAGTCGTGGTGGCGGCAGTGGGCCGGCGGATGGAATGGCGGCGGCCTCATGTCGGTGACGTCAGGGGTCCTCGGGGCCGAGCACCTCGATCCCGAGCATGGTCTCTACCGCACCTCGACGGCGTTCAACGCGGACTTCTTCGGAGCGTACATGCGCTACTACTTCGAAGGCTGCGCAACATGGCTGAACAACGTCGAGCGCGGCTGGGACTACCACGCGGGCGATATGTGGGGAAGCTTCGGCGTCTGGTACTCCGGGCGCTGGTACAACGGCGGTGCCCACTGGTACATCGCCAAGGTACGGCGTGAGCTGGCGGCCAGGACCTGGGAGGGCTTCTAGGCTCCTCTCACCACGGACGTGCGAGCGCACGCCGGGTGCCTGTCAGCACTGCCCACGCACTGTGAATCGCGACACGCGACCGGAAACGCGATCGATGTCGGATGGCGCTCAGCAGCATTCTCCCCGCGAAGAGCGGGCCACCGCGCCACCACAGCCACGCGGCGGCGAGCGGGTCGCCGCTGCGTAGGATCTTGACCGAAAGTCCGGTCCACGCGGCGGTGTAGCCGGCGTAGAGCGCGACGATCTCCGCTCGCGTCCGCCACTGATCGTGCTGCGAGCGCAGCTCTGGGGTGAGGTGCGCAACCCCACCGCTGCGCAGCATGCGGAAGTTGAAATCCATGTCGTCGGCCGCGGGAAAGTCCGGCACGCCGGGACCCAGCCGCTCATCCCAGCCACCGAGCCGATCGACCATCGCACGACGTACTCCGAAGCAGACGCCGAAGCCGACACCCGACGGGTGCGTCCAGCGGCCTGAGACGGTTCGCTCCTCATCGACGGGGAACGCACTGAACACCAGGTCGTCAGGCCGCTCGATCCCGCGGATGCGCGCCCCGACGTGGCCGCTGACCATGTCGATGCTCGGATGCTCGTCGACGGTCCGCGCGAATGCCGCCGTGAAGTCGGGGTTGGGAACGCAGTCGTCGTCGATGAATATGAGCCAATCTTCCGAGGTTGCGCGCCACGCGACGTTGCGCGCGCGCGACAGTCCCCGCCCGGTGTCGTGGATGACGGAGAGCAGCGGATCGCTTGCAGCCCGGCTCGTCACTTCGGTGGACACCGATTCGCTCTGGTCGACCACGACGATCGGGAACCCCCGGCGCGTCTGCGCCCGGAGTGCTTCGAGGGTCTGGGCCACCTGCACCGGACGGTTCCGGGTACAGATCGCGACCACGAACGAAACGCTCACCGCCTAGCAGCGCTGGAACGGCCGATACCATGCAGCGCAACATGCTCGATGCGGCGCCCATGGCGAGCCGTCTGGTTGTGCCGGGAGCCGCCGCGAGCGCCGTCCTCCTGGGCGTGCTGGCCGGCACGCGGCCCACGCTGGCAGTCGCCGCCGCGGCTGGCACGCTGATTATGGCTCTGCCGTTCATTGCGCCGGCGACATTCGTCACGCTGGTGGTGCTTGTCGGCGCACTCGTTCCGGTCGACGTGCAGAACCGCTTCGGCTTGGGCGTGGGCGCGGGCGCGAGCGGACTGCTCTTGCTCGACCTGCTCATTGTCGCGGGCCTCAGCTGGGCGGTGCTTGCGATCGTCACCCGGCCAATCGACCGTCGCACGATGTCGGTCCTGGCGTTGACCGCGTTGTTTCTTTTCCTGTCGGTGGTCCAGTTGGCTCATGGGCTATCGCTCGGGTACAGCCCCAGTGATGCCGGGGCCGACATGCGCAACCTGCTCGGGTTGGTCACGTTGATCCTAGTGCTTCCGCTCGCGATGGACGGCGAAGGAGGCCGCCGTCGGCTGTACGTCGGACTGATCGTCGCGGGGCTCGTTCTCGGAGTCTGGGGCAACGCGCAATGGATCCTCGGCATCGGCAACGACTTCAGCGAAGAAATCGGCATCACCGAGGGCGTGGCCCAGACCACGAGCGGCGCCGGGAAGCTGATGGGCGGGCGCTATGCATTTCCTGCCGCTGTCATCCTCGCGTTCGCCGCGCTTGCCTCGCGCCAGCCGCGGCCGCGCAGCGCAACAGTCGCCCTGATAGGGATCCTGGTGCTCAACTCGGTGGCGTTGCTGCTTACCTTCGAGCGCGCGTTCTGGCTCGCGACGGTGTTTGCGATTCTTCTGGTCATCATGCGATCTGGGCACCTCCAGCGTGTTCGGGCTCTCGTATGGGGCGGCATCGCGGTTGTTCTCGTGGCTGCGGCTGCCAGCGTCGTTGCACCTGGGCAGTTCGTAGCAGCCCGTGAAAGGCTGTTGAGTGTCGGCCAGTACCAGACCGATCTATCAGTTCAGTACAGGGTCAGGGAAAGCGGATTCGTGATACGTGAGATCCGTGAAGCGACGGTTGCCGGCTCCGGCTTGGGAGCGTCGATCTTCTGGGGTCGTCCGGCCGAGGGTGTCCCGCCGAGTGCCACGACGTATGCCCACAACGCGTATCTGTGGCTGGCGTGGAAGCTCGGCGTACCGGGTGCACTGCTGCTCTTGTCCCTCGTAGCGTCGGTGCTCTTCATCGGGGCGCGCCGACGCTCGATGGGGGAGGCACACGGAACACGTAACGGCGCACTCGGAGGGTTGCTGGCCATGCTCATCGTGGGCGTCACCGCTCCGGTGTTCAGCACTGTCGGCGCCAGTACGGTGATCGGAGTTCTACTGGCGCTCGCCATCGCGCCGATGAAGCCGGACGCAGAGCCGTCCCGTGCGCGTGCTCCAGTCTGATTGACCCGAAGCGGCTGCGCGCGCTCGGCGCCAAGCCGTCGACAGTCTGGTCCGCCGGACAACCACAGCGGCGATCGATGCTCCCACTACGCCGTTCGTCCAGCGGCGGTCTATCTCCGTAGGACGTGTGTCCAGCGATGGCGCCATCCGACACGCCAGCGCCTCGTGCCACCGATGAGGAGGGGACTCTGCTCTCGCCTCAGATCGGATCGCACATGCGCAGCCGCCACGCCTTTCCCGCAGTCTCCATCGTGATAGTCGCCGTGCTCGCGGTCCTATCATGCGTGTCGCTCGCGAGCGCTGATGTCACGGTCAAACGTCACGCCGATCACGTAGCTGGGCAGCGGACTGTCGTCTTCAACTTGTCGGGCATCGATACCCGCAACGTTCGTCGCGCGGCGCTCTTGCGTGGAGCGCGGACTATCCGCCGCTCGATTCCCCGCGCCCACATACGCCGCGCCGCCCGACGGGGCTCGCTTCGGGTGCGCCTCCCGAGGACAGCGCGACCGGGCCGCACCCCCAAGGGAGCAGCAATGAAGAAGTCGGGGTACATCCTTAAGCTGCGACTCCGGAAGAAGCCCCGCCCCGCCCCCGCGCCCGCCCCGGCCCCGGCCCCCGCACCCGAGCCCGCGCCGGCCCCAGCC
>DASYVZ010000295.1:0-2458 GCA_035936515.1 Solirubrobacteraceae bacterium
GCGACGCTCGAGTCGACGCCGCCGCTCAGGCCGCAGATGACCTTGCCATCGCCGACCTGGGCGCGGATGCGCGCGATCTGCTCAGCGACGATGCTCTCCGGCGACCACGTCCGATCGGCCTCGCAGATCTCGTCCAGGAAGCGCTCGAGGATCGTCTGGCCGTAGGGCGTGTGGACGACCTCGGGGTGAAACTGGATGCCGTAGATGCCGCGCTCGATCGACTCGAGCGCCGCGACCGGTGAACCCGTCGACGAGGCCAGCGCCGTGAAGCCCGGCGGCGGCGCGAACACCGTGTCGCGGTGCGACATCCAGCACGTCTGTTCGGCCGGAAGCCCCGCAAAGAGCCGGCCCGGCTCGCGCACGGTCAGATCCGAGCGGCCGAACTCGCCGACCTCGGCGCCCTCGACGGCGCCACCCTGATCGACCGCGATGAGCTGCATGCCATAACAGATGCCGAGGACCGGAATGCCGAGCTCGAGCAGCTCGCGGTCCAGCCGCGGCGCGCCCGGCGCGTACACCGAAGCCGGGCCGCCGGAGAGGATCAGCCCCTTGGGCTTGCGCCGGCGGACCTCCGCGGCGCCGACCTGATGGGGCAGCAGCTCGCTGAAGACGCCGAGCTCGCGGACGCGGCGCGCGATGAGCTGCGAGTACTGGCCGCCGTAGTCGAGCACGACGACCTCGTCGACGGCGCCCGGCGCCGTGATCTCCCGGACGTCCTCCTCGACGAGCTCGGCGGCCGCCGTCGCCGAGGTGACGACCCCATCGGTCATCGCGAGCGGGTGCGATCGCGGTTCACGCCGGGCTCCGCCGAGCAATGGCGCGCAGTCATACGTCGGCGAGGGCCGGCTCCTGATGGACGCCGTTGCTGTGCGGTTCGATCGGCGGCAGCGCGGCGGCCGCCGGGCCGCGGGCGCCCATGCCGATCCCCTGCGCGGTCTGCAGCTGCTTGCCCTCGGTCTGCAGCGCCGGCGCGATCATGAGCTCAGCGCGGTTGAACTCAGCGATGTCCTTGTAGCCGCACGTGGCCATCGACGTGCGCAGGCCGCCCATGAGGTTGAACGTGCCGTCGTTCTCGTGCGCGGGACCGGTGAGGATCTCCTCGAGCGAGCCGTTCTGCACCGTCTTGACCCGCGCGCCGCGCGGCAGCGTCGGGTGGAACGTCGCCATGCCCCAGTGAAAGCCCTGCCCCGGCGCTTCGTAGGCGCGCGCAAGCGGCGAGCCGATCATGACCGCGTCGGCGCCGCAGGCGATCGCCTTCGAGACGTCGCCACCGTTGCGCATGCCGCCGTCGGCGATGACCTGGCAGTACTCGCCGGTCTCGAGCATGTGCTGCGAGCGCGCGCCGGCGACGTCGGCGATCGCGGTCGCCTGGGGAACGCCGATACCGAGCACGCCGCGCGTCGTGCAGGCCGCGCCGGGACCGACGCCGACGAGCACCCCGGCCGCGCCGGTGCGCATGAGGTGAAGCGCCGTGTGGTAGCTCGCGCAGCCGCCGACGACCACGGGCAGCGGCACCTCGCGGATGAACTCCTTGAGGTTCAGCGGCGGACGTGACTCGTCGCTGGAGACGTGCTCGGCGGAGACGACCGTTCCCTGGATGACGAGGATGTCCAGCCCCGCCTCGAGCGCGGCCTCGTAGTGCGCGCGCACCCGCTGCGGTGTGAGCGCGGCGGCGACGACGACGCCCTGCTCCTTGACCTCGGCGATCCGCTGCGCGATGAGCTCGGGGATGATCGGCGCGTTGTAGATCTTCTGCATCTCGCGCGTCGCCGCCTCGGTGGGCAGTTGCGCGATGCGCTCGAGCATCGCGTCGGCATCCTCATAGCGCGTGAAGATCCCCTCGAGGTTGAGGACGGCAAGGCCGCCGAGCTTGCCGATCAGGCCCGCCGTGCGGGGCGAGACGACGCCGTCCATCGCCGATGCCAGCAACGGCAGCTCGAAGCGGTAGTCGCCCAGCTTCCACGAGATGTCCACGTCGTCGGGGTCGCGCGTGCGCCGGGACGGCACGATCGCGATGTCGTCGAAGCCGTATGCGCGGCGGGCTTTCTTCCCGCGGCCGATCTCAATCTCCATTTGCGAATCCTAGGCGTGGGGGCGGACAAAAGAGCCCCGCATAGGCGGGGCCGGGGACGACGGTTTCCGCACTTTGCGGGCGGCGGCAGGACGCACTTCGAGCTTAGCAACGGGTTTGGCCGCGATCCTCTGGCCGATGTCACATCCACGCGCGCTGCGTCGTCTCTGCGTCGAACGCCGAAACCGACGCGCAGGAGGCGATGAGATGGACATCGCAGTGCCAGGAGGAACCGGAATGCTCGGCCGCCCGCTCGTCGCCGAGCTCGTGCGGCGGGGACACGACGTCCGAGTGCTGACGCATACCCCGCCGCGGCACCCGCAGGGCCCAGCGCGCCACGACGTCGTCGACGTCGCGACCGGCGCCGGCCTCTGCGAGGCGCTGGAC
>DASYVZ010000296.1:0-5927 GCA_035936515.1 Solirubrobacteraceae bacterium
CAGCTGCGCCGCGCGGCGCAGCGACGCGGTTCCGATCCGCGCGCGCGGCGCCAGCGACGCCAGCGATCGCGCCCCGACGAGCGCGTCGAACGGGCTTCCGCGCGCCGGCGCGCCGACGAGCTCGAGCCCCTCGGGTAAAACGCTCGGCACGTCCTTGGCGCTGTGGATCGCCAGCTCGATGTCGCCGGCGAGCAGCGCGACCTCGAGCTCCTTGACCCAGCGCTCCTTGTCGTTGCCGCCCGCAGCACCGCGATCGCCTCCTCCGGAGGACGAGCGTCGGTCCCCGCTCGTCGTCACCGGCACGAGCTCGGTCTCCGGACCCAGCAGCGCCGCGACCGTCGCGGCCTGGGCGAGCGCCAGCGCGCTCCCGCGCGTTCCGACCCGCACTACTGCGCTCCCACTACGAGGAGGCGCGGCGCGGCAACGGGCGCACGTTGCCGAGGTCGCCCTCGACGACGTCGGCGATCTGCTCGTCGCCCTCCGGCGCGCCCTCGAGGCCGAAGAGCTCGCGCATGATCTGCAGCCGGCCGTGCGAGCGGCCCTCGGTCATCGTGCGCAGGCGCAGCGTGGGCTCGTGCAGCAGGCGGTTCATCACCGCTCGCGCGATCGCCTCGGCGCGCGCGACATCGCGCGCGGAGGCCTGCTCCCAGCGCGGGGCGTTCTCGGCCAGCACCTGCTCGACGATCGCGTCGCCGTACTCGCGCAGCGCGCGGATCGTCGGCTGCACGGCGAGGGTTCCCAGCCACGTCGCGAAGCGCTTGATCTCCTCCTCGACGATCGCCTCGGCCCGCAGCGCCTCGGCCTCCCGGACCGAGATCGTGTGCGCGACGCGCGCCTGCAGGTCGTCCATGTCGAACAGCGTCACGCCGTCGAGGTCCGCGCAGGCCGGATCGATGTCGCGCGGAACGGCGAGATCGACGAGCAGCAGCGGCCGGCCGTGGCGGGCGCGCATAACGAGCTCGAGCTCCTCCTGACCGACGATCGGGTGCGGCGAGGCCGTCGAGGCGACGACGGCGTCGGCGCGCTCGAGCTGCGCGGGCAGGCCATCGAGCGCCACGACCTCGCCGCCGAAGCGGTTGGCGAGCGAGCGCGCGCGGTCGGCGTGGCGGTTGGCGACGAAGATCGTGCAGACGCCGCGCTCGGCGAACGCGCGGGCGGTGAGCTCGCTCGTCTCGCCGGCGCCGATGATCACGACGCGCGGCTCGGGCCGGCCGCCCATGATGGCGTGCGCGAGCTCGACGGCGACCGACGACATCGACGCGCGCCCGAGGCCGATCGACGTCTCCGAGCGCACCCGCTTGCCCGTCTGCAGGGCCGCGGTGAAGAGGCGGTTGGTCAGCGGCCCCGTCGTGCCCGACGCGAGCGCCACCTCGTAGGCGCGCTTGACCTGGCCCTGGATCTCGGCCTCGCCGACGATCATCGACTCCAGGCCGGCGCTGACGCGAAAGAGCTGGCGCGCCGCGTCGCAGTTGCGCGGCGAGTACATCCGCTCGGCCAGCTCGGTCGGGCGTACCTGCGCGCGCTGCGCGAGCATCCCGAGGACGGCGCTCTCGGCGGCCACGGGGTCGCCGACGACGAGCGTCAGCTCGGTGCGATTGCAGGTCGAGATGACGACGACCTCGTGCACCTCGGGGTGCGCGGCGACCTCGTGCAGGAACTCGGTGACCGCGGCCTGCGTGAACGCCAGACGCTCGCGCAGCTGAACGGACGCCGTCTTGTGCGAGATCCCCAGCGTGATGAGCTCGGCGGTCATCGCACGGGCTCCTTGGCCGCGCGGGGCGCCGGCGGCGCGGTGTCCGCGGCGTCGCGCTCCTTGCGCTCGACGAGCTCGGCGAGCTCGACGACCTCGCGCTCGATCCGGCTCAGCTTCAAGGCCATGATCGCGACGTAGACGAGGATCAGCGCGAGGAACACGAGGTAGGCCGCGGCGACGTACTTGCCGGCCTCGTCGAGTGGGAGGGCGGGGACCATCAGAGCTGGGGAGCGGCGCTGCGGCCGGAGAGCATGAGGTCGTCGTCGTCACCGGCGAGCTTGCGACGTAGCGCGCGCAGGCGGAAGGTGGCGTGCTTGGAGGCCATCTCGTACTTGACCAGCGTGGCGAACAGCAGCCCCATGCCGATCAGCGCGACGAGGAAGGTCAGCCCCATCTTCGGCGGCAGCCCACCGGCGACCGTCGCACCGGTCTGCGGATGGATGTACGCCTCGGCCATACGCACCGCGGCGAAGTTCAGCGGCACGAACGCGCCCGCGACGATCGCGAAGACCGAGGCGTAGCGGGCTTGCTTCTCCTTGTCCTCCAGCGAGAAGCGCAGCGGCCAGTACGTCGCGTACAGCAGGAAGACGATGAGGAAGGAAACGAGCATCGGCTCGTCCCACACCCACCACTGCCCCCACGACGCACGCGCCCAGATCGAGCCCGTCACGAGCACGCCGACGGCGAGGATGACCGAGAGGTGGATCGACACGTACGAGCGCATGTCCCACTTCGTCGCGCGCGTTCGCAGGTACATGACGGCGCAGATCCCGCCGGCGACGAAGCCGATGAGCGCGACGATCGCCATCGGCACGTGGACGTAGAAGATCTTCTGCACGAAGCCCTGGTCGGCGTCCAGCGGGGCGTAGAAGAACACCATGGCGAACGCACCCGTCAGCACGACGGCGGTGGTCAGTGAGAGGGCGCGCAGGCCCTTGCCGTAGACGATTGCTCAGTCCTCCAACAGAAAGTCGAAGACCGCTAAGGCGATCAGCGCGAAGAGCAGATCATAGATGGCCAGCATGGCCATCCAATTACCCGGCAGCGCGCCCGCGCCGCCGTCCTGCAGCAGCGGGGTGGCGCTGCGCGCGGCGGCGAGCACGACCGGCACGAGCAGCGGCAGCGCGAGCAGCGGGACGATGAGGTCGCGCGCGCGCGTCTGGATCGCGAGCCCCGCCACGAGCGTCCCGATCACGGCGATCCCGGCGTTGGCGAGCAGGAGCACGAGCACGACTGCCGGCAGCGCCTGCGTCAGCGGCGGGCCCAGCAGCAGCAGCGCGAACGCCGGCAGCGCGAAGACCTCGACGATGCACAGAAAGCAGAACAGCGCCACCGCCTTGGCGACGAGCATCGCCGTGCGGTCGACCGGCGCGAGCAGGAAGCCGTCGAAGCCGCCCTGCTCGTGCTCGGCGACGAACAGGCGGTTGATGCCGAGGATCGCCGCGAACAGCAGCGTCACGACGAGCACCCCGGACGCGAGGTCGCCGGTCACGCGATCGCGGTCCAGGCCGAAGTGAAAGACGACGTACGTCGCGATGCTGAAGAGCACCATCGCGGGCACCGACTCGCGGGTGCGCCACTCCAGCGTGAGCTCCTTGGCCAGCAGCGTGGCGACCGTCGACCTCATCGGTACAGCTCGCCGATCTGCGCGGGGCCGATCTCACCGGCGGGCGCGAGGAAGGCGACCCGGGCCGCCTTCAGGCCGAGGGCGAGGTCCGCGCCCTGCAGCCCGCCGGCGGGATCGTGGCTCGTCACGACGCGCGTCGCGCCGCTGTCGCGCCCGATCAGCGGCGCGACCTGCGCCGCCGCCGCCGGGTCGAGGTTCGCCAGCGGCTCGTCGAGCAGCAGCAGGTCGGGCTCGTGCAGCACCGCGCGCGCGATCGCCAGGCGCTGGATCATCCCGCGCGACAGCTCGGCAACAGGGTCGTCGCCGCGGCCGGTCATCCCGACGGCCTCGAGCACGGCGTCGACGCGCGCGGGCGCCACGCGGTGCAGGCGCGCGTAGAAGCGCAGGTTCTCGCGCCCGCTGAGCTCGCGGTACAGCAGCGGCTCGTGGCCGAGAAAGCCGATCCGGCCGCGCACGGCGTAGCCGTCGTCGGGCAGCGGGCGGCCGAGCACGCGGACCTCGCCGGCGTGCGGGCGCAGCAGCGTGGCGAGCATCCGCAGCAGCGTCGTCTTGCCCGCGCCGTTGGGCCCGAAGACGACGAGCGTGTGACCGGCCTCGAGCTCGAGGGTGACGTCGCGCAGCGCCGCGCGCTCGCCGTAGCGGCGGCCGGCGCCGCGCAGTTGCACCGCTGGGTCTGCGTCGCGCACCGTGGCAACGCTACGCGACTGCGTCGCTGGCCCATGAGCCGCGAAATCAGGTTTTGGCGGGGCGGTCGAGCGGTATTGCCGTTGCGCACGCTCCCAAGGAGATGGTGACGACATGACAGATCAGGCCGGCAACGCCCCCGACTGGGAAGGCCGCACGCTGCTCGATCGCTCCGGCGAGAAGATCGGGAAGATCGAGGAGCTCTTCCTCGTCGAGGAGACCGGACGCGCCGAATGGGCGCTTGTGAAGCTGGGGCGGATCAAGAGCACGACGACCCTGGTGCCGCTGACCGGCGCCAGCCTCGCCGACGATGCGGTGCGCACACAGGTCGAGAAGCACGTGGTCGAGGAGGCTCCGCGGCTCGACGACGACGCCGATCCATCCCAGCAGCAGGTGGATGCGCTGTACCGCCACTACCGGGTCGACCCCGACGCGGGCGCAGCCGCCGTCGAACACCGCACCGGCAACGGCAGCGACGGGTCTCCAACCACCGCACACGAGCACAGGGCGGATGAGCGCGCGCAGGAGCGCGGCAACGGCTCACGCGGCGCCTCCGCGGCACGCCGGTCCGGCGATCAGCCCGCGCCCGCGGGTTCGACGCTCAAGCGCACCGCCAAGGAGTTCTCGGACGACAACCTCACGCACTGGGCGGCAGCACTGACCTACTACGGCGTGCTGTCGATCTTTCCAGCGCTGCTCGCGGCCGTGGCCGTCCTCGGCCTGATCGGCAGCTCGGCGATCCAGCCGATGATCGACAACCTCGGGACGGTCGCCCCTGGACCCGCGCAGGAGATCCTGACGTCCGCGCTCCAGGGACTGCAGAACAGCGGCGGCGGAGGCCTGCTGCTGATCGTCGCTCTGGCCGGCGCGATCTGGGCGGCGTCCGGCTACATCAGCGGGTTCATGGACGCCTCCAATGCCATCTACGACATCGACGAGGGCCGCCCGATCTGGAAGAAGCTGCCGCTGCGCATCGCGATCACCGTCCTGATGCTCGTTCTGCTCAGTGTCAGCGCGCTCGCGGTGGTGCTGACGGGCCCGCTGGCGAGGGAGGTCGGCAACCTCTTCGGCGTCGGCGAGAGCGCCGTGACGGTCTGGGACATCGCGAAGTGGCCGGTCCTCGTGCTGCTCGTGTCCTTCATGTTCGCGGTGCTGTACTACGTCTCCCCGAACGTCAAGCAGCCGGGGCTGAAGTCGGTCCTGCCCGGCGGCGCCATCGCCGTGTTCCTGTGGATCGCCGTGTCGGCGGCGTTCGCGTTCTACGTGGCCAACTTCGGCTCCTACAACGAGACCTACGGCGCACTCGGGGGCGTGATCGTCTTCATGGTCTGGCTCTGGCTGACGAACCTGGCGATCCTGCTCGGAGCGGAGTTCAACGCCGAGCGGGCGCGCGGTCGTCACATGGCCGCCGGGCATCCGGCCAGCGAGGAGCCCTACCTGCCGGTCAAATCGCGTTCCTGAGCGCGCGTGCCGCGGCCAGTTCAGGCCGGGGCGTGCGTGCGCTGCGCGACGGCGATGAGGTCGAGCACGGCGCGCTCGTCGCCGGCGCGCAGCAGGACGATCGGGTCGGGCTCGCCGTTGACGATCGACTCGAAGAACGCCTTGCGGTCCTGGTAGGTCGGCAGCGTGGCCTTCGCCCAGCCGCGCGCGTCGTTGAGCATGATCGCCAGGCGCGCGTACTCCTCGCCGAAGAGCCCGGCGACCTCGCGCTTCATCCGCTTCGCCAGCGCCGGCGACGCGCCCGCGGTCGAGATCGCGATCGCCAGCGGGCCCGTGCGCACGATCGCCGGCAGGATGAAGTTGCACAGCGGCGGCACGTCGACGATGTTCACGAGCATCGCCCGCCGCTCGGCATCGTCGAAG
>DASYVZ010000297.1:0-4105 GCA_035936515.1 Solirubrobacteraceae bacterium
CCCCACCCCCGGCCCGCGCTGCCACGCAACCCGCGCCGCGGCCCGCACGGGGCCCCGCAAGTGGCTCCCCCGCCGCGCGTGCGGACGGTTGTCGCCCGCGCGCGCTCCGTCGAGCGCCACTAGTCTCAACGGCGCGATGAGCGCCCCCAGCTCCGTCCTCTCCGACGGCACGATCCTGCGCCTCGTCGAGGAGGGCACGATCACCATCGAGCCGTGGGACTCCGCGATGGTCCAGCCGGCCAGCGTCGACCTGCGCCTCGGCAACACGTTTCGCGTCTTTCACAACCACCGCACGGCGGCGATCGACCTCGCCGCGCCGCCGGCGAACCTCACCGAGCAGATCGCGATCGGCGATGACGAGCCGTTCATCATCCATCCGGGCGAGTTCGTGCTGGGGCGCACGCTGGAGTGGGTCGAGCTGCCCGACGACGTCGTGGCGCGGATCGAGGGAAAGTCGAGCCTCGGCCGCCTAGGGCTCATCGTCCACGCTACGGCGGGCTTCGTCGACCCGGGCTGGAAGGGCACGCTCACGCTCGAGATCACCAACCTCACGCGCGTGCCGATCAAGCTGTGGGCGGCGAAGCCGATCGCCCAGCTGTCGTTCATGACGCTCGACGCACCGGCGCTGCGCCCCTACGGCCACCCGGAGCTCGGCAGCCACTACCACGGTCAGCTCGAGGCCACCGAGAGCCGCTACGAGGGCGGCCCGGGCGCGTCGCGCACCGGGCCGTCCGTGCGATAGGCTCGCCGCCGCCATGAGCCTGACGCTGAGCACGATCCTTGCGGTGTCCGACAACGCTGCCGGGGCCACCTCCGAGCATGCCGCAGCGGCCGAGGAGCACCACGACGAGACGCCGTTCTTCATCATGGGCGCGATCCTCGTCGCGTTCGCCGTCGCCATCAGCATCGTCGGCTTCAAGAAGCCCGACTTCCCGGGCAGCTCCGGCGCGGCGCGCGGAATCATGGCGCTGAGCGTCGCCCTCGTGGCGGCGACGACGTTCAGCATCGTCTATGTGTCCGCCTGACGCAGACGACGGCGACCACGCGATCTCGTACAAGGTCCTCGAGCCGGGGACACCGGTCCTCGATCGCGACGGCGGCGAGGTGGGCACCGTGCGCGACATCCTCGAGAACGAGGCCGAGCACATCTTCGACGGGCTCGTGCTCGACACGCCGGCCGGGCAGCGGTTCGTCGACGCGCCAGAGGTGGACCGCATAACCGCCCGCGCCGTGACGCTGAGGCTGGACGCGCAAGGCGTCGCCGCCCTGCCCGAACGGGATTCGGCCGGCGGTCCACGGTTTCGCGCGAACGCCCGCGGGGGAAGGCTCAGTCGCTTCCTCGGCGGCGGCTGGAAACGCGAATGATTCTCGCGTAGCAGGAAGTTCACACGCGATCCATGCTTGGGACGTGCCCCTGCGGTGCATAATCGGAGGCAGATGAGTTCAGAACACGACACCACGACGAGCACCGCCGGCGGCCCGCAGAGCAACGGCGCGGACGCACCGAGCGGCGAAGAGACGCTGAGCGTCGTCGACAACCGGACCGGTCGCAGCTACGAGATCCCGATCGTCGACGGCACCGTGCGCGCGCTCGATTTACGGGCGATCCGCGTCGCCGAGGACGACTTCGGCCTGATGACGTACGACCCCGCCTTCATGAACACCGCGGCCTGCCGATCGTCGATCACGTACCTCGACGGCACGAACGGGGTGCTCGAGTACCGCGGCTATCCGATCGAGCAGCTCGCGGAGAAGTCGACGTACCTCGAGGTCGCCTACCTGCTCGTGTACGGCGAGCTGCCGACGGCCGCGCAGCTTGCGGACTGGCAGCACAAGATCACGATCCACACGTTCGTGCACGAGAACATCAAGGAGTTCATGGGTGGATTTCGCCATGACGCTCACCCAATGGGAATGCTGCTCGGCGCCACCGGTGCGCTGTCGACCTTCTACCCGGACGCCAACGACATCGACGACGCCGAGAACCGCGACATCCAGACGGTCCGGCTGATCTCCAAGATGCCGACGCTGGCGGCCTTCGCCTACCGCCACGTGCAGGGCCAGCCCTACGTCTATCCCGACAACGACCTCGAGTACTCCGGCAACTTCCTGAACATGATGTACAAGATGACCGAGCTCAAGTACGAGCCCGATCCTCGCCTGGAACGGGCGCTCGACGTCCTGTTCATCCTGCATGCCGACCACGAGCAGAACTGCTCGACGAGCGCGGTGCGCTCCATCGGCTCGGCGAAGCCCGACCCGTACTCGGCCGTCGCGGGCGGCATCGCCGCGCTGTACGGGCCGCTGCACGGCGGCGCCAACGAGTCGGTGCTGCAGATGCTGCGGCGCATCAAGCACCGCGACAACATCCCGGACTTCGTCAAGGGCGTGAAGGAGGGCAAGCAGCGGCTGATGGGCTTCGGCCACCGCGTCTACAAGAACTACGACCCGCGCGCGCGGATCATCAAGAAGGCCGCGGAGGACGTCTTCGAGGTCACGGGCCGCAACCCGCTGCTCGACCTCGCGCTCGAGCTCGAGCAGATCGCGCTCGAGGACGAGTACTTCATCGAGCGCAAGCTCTATCCGAACGTCGACTTCTACTCGGGGCTGATCTACGAGGCGCTGCGGCTGCCGGTGGCGATGTTCCCCGTGATGTTCGCGATCGGGCGCACGAGCGGCTGGATCGCGCAGTGGCGCGAGATGGTCGAGGATCCCGAGCAGAAGATCTCGCGCCCGCGCCAGATCTACACCGGCGAGCGCGCACGCGACTACGTTCCGATCGACCAGCGCTGAAGCGCAGGTCGCCCGCGGCGCGGCGGGATACCATCGCCCGCCGATGCCGTACACCGTGACGATCCGTGTCGGGTCGAAGATCACGCGCTCGCGCCACGACACGCTCGCCGAGGCCCTTGACGAGCTCGAGGTCCAGCTGACGACACTGGGGCCGGCTGGGCGGCGCGAGACGCGCAAGGCGCTGACCCGCGAGTACGAGCCGGCCGCACAGGTCGCGGCGCGCGGTGAGCTGTCGGGGCCGTCTCGATTTCGCCCCCGCGTGCACGCGGGCGCCGACGTGCGCGGCGACGGCTCGATCGAGGTCTACCGGGGCAAGGTCCGCCGCGAGCCGATCGCTCCGGAGCGGGGCGAGCGCCCGTTCGATGCCCTGCGTCGTACGCTGGGGGCGTGAGCGAGAACCTTCCCATGATCTCTGCCATCCCCAGATCGGCGAGCAACGGCGGGCGGTCGTGAGCGTGGCGACCGGACGACTGACGCAGCAGACCGCGGACGAATGGATTCCGGTGGTCATGGACTACATCGCCGTCCTCGACCGCAGCGCGGCCGACCTCACCGAGATGTTCGGCTGGACATGGGCGAAGGGCGAGGAGGAGGGGCTGGGCCCGATGTCCTACGTCGGCCTGGCCTACGACGGGCGCTCGCGCTACGCGCTGATCGCCTCCGATACGCATCCCGAGCGCGGCGTCGCGATCGAGGCGCCGCAGGGGGAGGACCCGGCGCAGGCGCGCGCGGACTTCCTCGCGGAGCTCGGCCTCGAGCCCGACGTCTTCCTCTCGATCCGCGAGGGCGCCCACTGGTTCGAGCGCTGGGACGAGTCCAAGCCGTTCCGGGTGCGCGGCGAGGGCTGAGCCGCCGGCTTGGGTCGCCCCCGACGCACGTACGTCAGCCGGCCCCACACGCCAACCGCCGCTCAGGCGCCCTCCGCGAGCGAGAGCTGCGCGCCGTAGGGCCCGCGACCGCACAGGCAGGCTGCGCCGCAGCGCGCGGCGAGGTCGACCGCCGCCGGCAGCTCCATGTCCGCGCCGAGCCCGTATGCGAGCCCCGCGGCGAAGGAGTCGCCGCAGCCGTAGGTGTCTACGGCCGGGCCGGGCAGCGCCGTCGCGTCCCAGTTCCCGGACGTCTCGCCGCTCCACGAGCCGCCCAGCGCGCCGCGCGTGCTGACCACCCACCGCGGCGGCGGGTCGAGCATGCCGGGCTCGTAGAGCTCGCCGAGATCGGCGGCGCTGCGCACGAGCACGTCGAGCTGCACGCCGGAAGCGGCCAGTGCGCCCATCGCACGGGGCGTGGCGACGAGCACCCGCGCCCCGCGCGC
>DASYVZ010000298.1:0-3679 GCA_035936515.1 Solirubrobacteraceae bacterium
GGGGGGGGGGGGCGGGCGCAGTCCAGCAGGGCCGGCATGAGGTTCGCGCGCGGTCTGGCGGCCTCGGCGCGCAGCGCCGCGAGCGTGCCTTCGACGGCGGCGCCGTCCCGGCGCGCGCGTGCCGCCGCCAGGCGGTCGCGCTGCTTGCGCTCGAGCTCGGGGTCGATCCGCAGCGTGGGGATCTCCTCGTCGCCGGCGTCGACGTACTCGTTGACGCCGACGAGGATCCGCTCGCGGCTGTCGTACTCGGACTGCAGCGCGAACGCCGCGTCGGCGATCTCGCGCTGCGGGAAGTTCTGCTTGACGGCCTCGACCATGCCGCCGAGCTCGTCGATGCGGCTGAAGTAGTCGTAGGCCTCGCGCTCGAGCTGATCGGTCAGCGCCTCGACGAAGTAGGCGCCGCCGAGCGGGTCGATCGTGTTCGTCACGCCCGTCTCGTGAGCGATGATCTGCTGCGTCCGCAGCGCGATCCGCGCCGCCTCCTCGGTCGGCAGCGCGAGCGCCTCGTCGTAGGAGTTCGTGTGCAGCGACTGGGTGCCGCCGAGCACGCCGGCCAGCGCCTCGATGGCCGTGCGCACGATGTTGTTCAGCGGCTGCTGGGCGGTCAGCGAGACTCCCGCCGTCTGCGTGTGGAAGCGCATCCGCCAGGAGCGCGGGTCCTGTGCGCCGAAGCGCTCGCGCAGCTCGCGCGCCCAGATGCGCCGCGCGGCTCGGTACTTGGCGATCTCCTCGAAGAAGTCGACCTGCGCGTTGAAGAAGAAGCTCAGGCGCGGCGCGAAGTCATCGACGTGCAGGCCGCGCTCGATCGCCTGCTCGACGTACGTCAGCCCGTCCTTGATCGTGAAGGCGAGCTCCTGGGCGGCCGTCGATCCCGCCTCGCGGATGTGGTAGCCCGACACGCTGATCGGATGCCACCCCGGCATCTGCGCGGTGCACCACTCGATCATGTCGCCGCACAGGCGCATCGCCGGATCGACCGGGAAGCACCACTCCTTCTGGGCGATGTACTCCTTGAGGATGTCTGCCTGGATCGTCCCGCGCAGGCGCTGGGGCGGGATCCCGCGCGCCTCGGCCGCCGCGACGTAGAACGCGAGCATCACGGCCGCCGGCGCGTTGATCGTCATCGAGACGGAGATCGCGCCGACGTCGATGCCGTCGAACAGCGTCTGCATGTCGTCGACCGTGTCGACGGCGACGCCCTCGCGGCCGACCTCTCCGAAGCTGAGCGGATGGTCGGAGTCGTAGCCCATGAGGCTCGGCATGTCGAAGGCGGTGCTGAGGCCGTCCTGGCCGCGGGCGAGCAGGTAGCGGAAGCGCTCGTTGGTCTCCTCGGCCGTGCCGAAGCCCGCGAACTGGCGCATCGTCCACAGCCGCCCGCGGTACATCGAGGGGTACACGCCGCGGGTGTACGGATACACGCCGGGAAAGCCGGGATCGTCCGGCGCGTCGGCAGCGGTGTAGAGCGGCTTGACGGGCGTGCCGCTCAGGGTCGTGAACCGGACGTCGCGCTCAGGCGCCAAGCCGTACGCGGCGCGCCACTCGTCGTGCGTCGTCGGGGGGTGGTCGGTCGTCGCCATGGTGATCCGTAGCCAGATAGTCGGAAGACCGCGCTTCCTGGTAAAGCGTAGCCGATCGGGATGGACACATCGCCGGATCCGGCGTCAGTCGACGGCCACGAGCGCGAGCATCACGGCGTACAGCAGCGCGATGACGACGCCCTCCACCCCGACGCCGAGCACGGCCCGGCGCGGCCGCGCGAGGAGGCCGAGCAACAGCACCCCGGTCATCACGATCGTCACCGTGATCACGATGAGCTGCTGGTCGCCGATCGCGTGGTACAGCGAGCCGGGCCGATAGGTCACGTCGGTGACCGACAGGGCGAGCACATCGAACGAGTTGCCGCCGACGATGCCGCCGACGGCCAGCGTGAGCGCGCCGCGCCGCACGGCGGCGACCGTCGTGACGAGTTCGGGCAGCGACGTCGCCGTGGCGGTGAAGAGGGCTCCCACGACCGTCGCCGAGAGCACCGTCTCGGAGGCGATCGTCGCGCCGGAGCGCGCCAGCGCCCAGCCCGCGACGGCCGTGATCGCGGACAGCACGGCCACCTCCGTCCACGCGCGCGCAAGCGATCCGGTCTCGGCGGCCAGCTCCTCGTCGGGCACGTCCTCGCGCGTCGCCGCGCTCTGCCTCGCCTGCCACCACGGGTGCTCGCGCACGGCGTGCACCGTCCGCAGGCCCACCAGGTAGCCGGCGATCAGCACGACCGAGACCGGATGGACGTCGAGGATCGTCACGTCCGGCCCGAGCGACGCGGTCAACGCGAGTCCGAGCAGCACGACGAGCGTCGCCGCCGAGACGAGGTTGGGCAGCGATGCCGCCGCATGCTCGAGGTTCGCCCGCCGGTAGAAGAGGTCGGCGAAGACGAGGAACGTCGTCTGGACCGCGATCCCCCCGACGGTGTTGCTGACGGCGAGCTCGGGCAGCTCGTCGAGCGTCGCGGTGATCGACAGCACCAGCCCCGACAGCGACGTGATCGCGCCGAGCAGCGCCATCCCGAAGAACGCCTCTCCGAGCCCCGTGCGGTCGGCGAGACCGTCGATCAGGCGCACGAGCCGAACGCCGGCCGCGGCGATCACGACGGCGCCGATGACGAAGACGACGATGCTGACCGGAAGCGACCATGTTGCTGGCATCCAGCGCCGCTGCTACCCGGACCGGCGAAATTCGGAAATCGCTCGAGCGCGGCTGCTGCCCCCCCTGCCGGCGGCGCTTGCACGTTGTCCGCCGCCTGACACATCCGAGGTAGGGCTGCGCGCGCGCGTGGAAACGTGAAGGCGGTGAGGCATGCCGCAGCCAAATCTCCGCGCTCGCTGACCGCCCCGGCCTGACGCTCAGCGTGGCCAACACGTTCATCGCCCGGCTGTTGAGCGTCCCGGTGCTCGACGTCACCGCCGCGTTCCGCGTCCTCGTGCTCGTGCTCCCCCTGCTGGTCGGCGTGATCGCCTACCGCGTGCTCCGCGGGCTCGCGGCGACCGGCCCGAGCGGTCCCCCCACCTTCCCGCGCGGGCGCTCCTGCGCCGCCGGCCATGACCACATCCAGCGAGAACCATCACGTCCAACGAAGGAGGAGCGATGAGCAGCAGACGACTGACCGCGCTGGTGGCGGCTATGGCCCTGTCGGCCACCGGCCTCGCCGCCTGCGGCGACGACGAGGAGGACACGGCGGCACCGCCGCCACCACCCGCGGCGACCCAGACCGACACGGCGGCCGACGAGCAGCCTGCCGCCGCGACCGTCGAGGTCGCGGCCGACCCGGGCGGCGACCTCGACTACGTGCAGGATTCGCTGACCGCACGCGCCGGCTCCGTGACGTTCGCGTTCACGAACGAGTCCAGCATTCCGCACGACTTCAACATCGAGCAGGACGGCGAGCAGGTCGACGGCACCGAGGTCATCACGCAGTCCGAGGAGGACCTGACCGTCGATCTCGAGCCGGGCCAGTACACGTACTACTGCTCGGTGGCCAACCACCGCGAGGAGGGGATGGAGGGCGAGCTGACCATCGAGTAGGCATGTCGTCGCGGCGGCCGGCGCCGCCGGCCGCTTACGCGGTCCATCGCGTCCGGCCCTGCGGCTGGGCGATGGTGTGTCGAATTGTGCACGCGGAGCGACACCTGTT
>DASYVZ010000299.1:0-1632 GCA_035936515.1 Solirubrobacteraceae bacterium
GCACCGCCACGCCGTGACCGGTCGCGGGGGCGTCGACGACGACGAGGTCGTAGGCGTCGGCGCCGGGCGTGCGGCGGTCGAGCTGGGCGAGCTCCCAGAGCTTGCCGACGGTCAGCAGCTCGCGCATGCCGGGCGTTGCGGCCGCGACCATCGCGAAGACCTTGCTGCGGATGAGCAGCTCGGCGACGGCACCGGAGGCAAGCTGGTCGCGCAGGTACTCCTCCAGCGCGTCCTGCGGGTCGATCGAGATGTGAAAGAGGTCGGGGGCGAGCTGCACCTCCTCGAAGGGCTGCGAGCCCTCGCGATCAAAGGCGCCGGCGACGTCGCCGCGCCGGGCGACCTCCGCCACGATCGTGCGCTTGCCCGCGCGCGCCGCGACGAGCCCGAGCGCGGCGGCGACCGTGGTCTTGCCGACGCCGCCCTTGCCCGTCACCACGAGCAGGCGGCGCTCGAGCAGCGTCACGCCTCGCCGTCCCAGTAGTCCAGCGGCTGCACGCGGGCGATGACCCCCAGGCCCCGGTAGGAGATCTTCTGCGAGTCCGGATACCAGCACGTGTCGGCGGGCTGGCGGGTGCCGTAGGCCAGCAGGACGAGCTTGTCGTCGGCGGCCTCGAAGCAATGCGCCACGCCGGTCGCCGGCGGCCGGGCGACGATCGAGCCCGGCCGCACCGGATGGCGCTCGTCACCTAGCAGCAGCGTGCCGTCGCCCTCGAGCACGACGAACAGCTCGTCGTCGTGCGAGTGGCAGTGGCGCACCGACGAACGCCGGCCGCGCGCAACCGTGACGTGCTGCAGGCCGGATACCCGCGAGCCGGCGGCGGAGGCGATGTCGCGGCGCGTGCGGTGCACCGGTCCGCGGTCCTGCAGCGACGGGTCGACGTCGTCGAGCGCGACGATCGTCGACGGCCGCGGCGCGAGCGCCGGCAGGTCGTCCGCCGCCAGCGGAGGCTCGGCGATGAACGGGTGCGGCGCGTCCTGCGGCAGCCAGCGCGAGCCGACCCAGGTGACGCCGGCGCGCGGCAGCACGGTGAGCTGCGTCGGCGAGCCGCTCGCGTACGCCAGCACCTCCAGTGGCTCGTCGGAGTCCTCCGCCGCGAGCAGCGTGTGCGCGTCGCCGTCGGCGAGGTGGACGATGAGGTCGCCCGGGCGGACCTCGTGCAGCGCGTCGCCCTGCCACACCAGGCCGCAGCCCGCGAGCACGAAGAAGAGCTCCTCCTCGTCGACGTGCACGTGCAGGGGCATCGAGCGCTCGCCGCGTGCGATCCGGTAGCGGCTGAGCGTCGCGCCGGCGCCGCCGCGCGGGCGGCTCAGCTTCTGGCGCGCGAAGCGCAGCTCCCCGTGCTCGTGGCTGCTCCACGGCACGTCGTCCCAGTGGCTGATCATCCGCGGCGCATGCTAGTTGCGCGCGGGTGAAGGAATCGCTCGTGGGCCTGCGAATAAGGCCCCGTGTCCGCTTTCGAAAGCTCCGAGCAGCCCAAGCAGGCGCGGGTGATCGCCTTCGCCAACCAGAAGGGCGGCGTGGCGAAGACGACGACGACGCTCAACCTCGCCGCCGCGTTCGCCGAGACCGGCCATCGCGTGCTGTGCGTCGACATGGACCCGCAGGGCAACCTGACGATGTCGCAGGGCATC
>DASYVZ010000300.1:0-4129 GCA_035936515.1 Solirubrobacteraceae bacterium
ATCAGAAGATCAGGCTTGTGTGGCAGGGGGACGTTCCAACTGAGAATGTCTCAGCCCTCCGGTCGCCGTCGCTGTCTGACACGATGGACGATACCCTGCCGGTCCAGCCCGGGGCCTTTGCGTCCGGCGGCGTCGCGTCGCTCAGGACCCTCCGACGATCGGCCCCTCCGGATCGTCGGCCTCGTCTGTGCTGTCGGTTCCGCCGCCCGCCACGTCGTCGAGCGGGTCGCCCGCAGGCGGCTCGCCTCGCGGGCGTCCTGCGTCCGCCTTCTTCGCGGCGTCCGTGATGTGCTCGTCGAGCTGCTCGAGGCGCTGCTCCATCTCGCCGGATTCGTCGGCGGCCTCGGCCGCCTGCGCGGCGCTGCGGTCATCTCTATCTGAGGTCATGCCTGCGGTCTGCCCGCGAGGCTCGCGCGCGATGCGCCTTACGCCACGCGCCGCGTGGGCAGCTCGACGACCTGCCCCTCGCTGCGCGGGCGCCAGGCCCGCCAGATGTCACGCAGACACCACACGTCGAGCGCGAGCAGTGCGGCGATGAAGCCGAAGGCGCCGAGGAACAGCAGCGCGCGCAGGATGAACGAGCCGCCGCCCGACAGCTCGGCCCGGGCCACGGCGGCCGGATCGTCGCGGTATAGGGGCGTCGCCTCGAACGCCTCCTTCGCGGCGTTGAAGGCCGGCTTGATCTTGCCGTCGTAGGAGATCAGGCCCTTGCGGTGAAACGCGTCGCGCTTGTGCTCGGGAATTCGAGCGCCACCGTCCCACGCGGGCTTGACCGCGAACTCGCGCGCCGTCCAGTAGATCGCCCCGCCCATGAAGCCCAGCCGGTCGATGATGTCCAGGTTGCGCTTGAGGTACTGCGTCTGAAAGGCGTAGGTCTGCTTGACGTCGGCCGGGCCGGGCTCGCTGGCTTCGGCGCCGAACTCCGTGATCACGAGCGCCTTGCCGGGATACTTCTCGCGCGTCGCGCGCAGGTAGGGCGCGAGGTCGTCGATGTCGGCCACCGACTGATCCGGTTTGCCCTCATACCAGCCGTAGTACGAGTTGATGCCGAGCATGTCGAAGGCGTCGTACGTCGTCTGGCGCGGGATGTTCGGGTAGGAGAGGATGTCGATCGAGACCGGCAGCGTCGGATCGAGGTCGCGCGCGAGCTGGGCGGCGTTGACCATCCACACCCGCGAGTAGCGCTGCTCGTCGGGCTTCGTCGTCAGCTCGTTGGCGACCGAGTGCGTGATGACCGACGGATGGTTGCGCGCCGCGAGGATCGTCTTGCGCACGACGTTGAGCTCGCGCGAGCGCTGGCGGGGCGTCCTGAGCAGGTCGTCGCGGTGATAGACGGGCGCCTGGCTCCAGACGAGGATGCCCTCCTGGTCGAAGCGCTCGAGCAGGCGCGGGTCGAGCAGGTAGTGCGCGCGCGTCACGTTTGCGCCGAGCGCCTTGAGCTCGTCGACCGTCGTCTCGATATCCGCATCGGTCATCGCGGGGCCGCGACCCGGGACGTCCTCCTGGATCGAGGCGCCGCGCAGGTCCAGCACGCGATCGTTGAGGCGCAGCATCCCGTTGCTGACGTCGACGGTGCGCAGCCCGATGTTGCGCTGGTCGACCTGCACGACGCGGTCGCCCGCGCGCGTCGAGATCGTCCCCGCGTAGCGATCGGGATGCTCGGGAGACCAGAGCTTCGGCTCGCCCTTGATCGGCACTGCGAAGCGCACGCGCACGCGCTCGCCGGGGCGCAGCGCACGCGGCTGCTCGACGCCCTCGGACACCTCGCCGTCGGGCGACTGCAGCCGGACGGCGACGGCGGGCTGCTGAACGCTCTCGCTGCGGTTCTCCAGCCAGCCGTCGACGAGCACGTTCCAGGCGCACGTCGACTCGACGCAGACGCGGCGCGGCAGCAGCCCGGCGTCGTGCATGACGACCGGCCCGCGCGCCACGAGCGAGACCTGGCGCGTGATGCCGCCCCAGTTCCACCAGCCCTCGCGCAGCTTCTCGTCGCGGCGGTAGTCGACGCGCACCACGAGGGTGTTGGGCTGGCCAGCGCGCAGGCCGGTGGCGGCTCGCTCGAACGGCGTGTAGGGGTCGGTGTGCGGGTCGCCGAGCTCGCGACCATTGAGCCAGACGCGCGCGATCCGGCGCACCGACTCGAAGCGCAGCGCCCAGCGGACCGCCTCGCTCGTCTGCGGGCCGATGAAGCTGATCCGGTACCAGCCGATCGAGCCGTAGAACACCGACGGGTCGGTGCTCATCTCGGCGACGTGGGGAACCGTCACCGGCTCCCAGCCGGTGCCGCGCAGGCCGCTCTGCCAGTTGTCGGTCAGGCCTTCGTCCGCGTGGTCGTGCGCGAAGTTCCAGCCCTGCGCGAGCATGACCGGTCCGGGCGGGTCGGCGGCGCGGGCCGCGTGCGGCAGCACGAGAGCAAGCGCAACGACCGCCGCAAGGGCGGAGAGGAGACGCACTGCCGTTACATGATGCCGGAATCTAGCGGCGGAACGTCCGGTCGCGGCCCTCACCCGCCCAGCCGCTCTGCGAGGCGGTTCATGCCGCGCGCTCGAGCGGCGGCCGCGGCGCCGGCTCGGTCCAGCGGCGCGTCGGGCGGCCGCGCGAGGTCCACACGGCGTAGCGTCGCGATGTCCTTGAAGGCGCGCAGCGCATCCGGGTCGTCGGTCAGCGCGCCCGCCTGGCGCGGGGTCATGAGGCCGGGCTTCGCCGCGGCGGCGATGACGCCTTCAAGCGTGCCGTGCGCGCGCAGCAGGTCGCGCGCCGTCTTGGCGCCGATTCCCTTCGCGCCGGGGAGCCCGTCGGACGGGTCCCCGCGCAGGGCGATGAAGTCGGCCACCTGCTCGGGCTCGATGCCGTAGCGCTCGCGCACGCTCTGCGCATCGACGACCTCCGGTCCGTCCTTGCCGCCGCGCGGGAAGAGCACGGTGACGGTGTCGCCGACGCACTGGAACATGTCACGGTCGCCGGTGAACAGGAGGGTCTCGCCACCCGCGGCCGACTCGACCTGCGCGAGCGAACCGAGCAGGTCGTCGGCCTCGAGCTCGTCGACGGACTCGCTACGCCACCCGAAGGCACCGAAGAAGCGCGGGGCGTCGCACCATTGGCGCTCGAGCTCGGCCGGCATCGGCGCGCGATCGGCGTGATAGGCCGCAAACGCTGCGGTTCGGTAGTCGGCCGACTCCGCGCCCCAGCACAGCACGACGGCCCGCGGCGCGTGGCGCTCGACGGCGAAGAGCACGAGGTTCGCCATCCCGAGCAGCGCGTTGACGGGCTGGTCGTCGTCGTCGGTGATGCTCTGCGGCAGCGCGAAGAACGCGCGATACAGCAGCGACGGCGCATCGACGGCGAGCAGCGGACGGACTGGTGCGGGCACGGACGTGAAGGCTATTGCCATGCGGTGCGGTGCCAGCGCACCTCTGCGGGCTCGCACTAAGCTGGCGCCCATGCGTACGATCAACGGCCTCGACGAGATGCGCGCCCAGGTCGGCGAGGAGCTCGGCGTCAGCGACTGGCACCCGGTCACGCAGGAGGACGTCGACGGGTTCGCGGCGGCGACCGGCGACGACCAGTGGATCCACACCGATCCGCAGCGCGCGACGCAGACGCCGTTCGGCGGAACGATCGCTCATGGCTACTACACGCTCTCGCTGCACCCCCGGTTCGCCAAGCAGATCGTCGCCTTCGAAGGCTTCGCCTTCGCCGTCAACTATGGCCTCAACAAGGTCCGCTTCCCGGCGCCGCTGCCGGTCGGCAACCGCGTGCGCATGCGGGCCACGCTCGTCGACGTCGAGGAGGTCCTCGGCGGCGCGCAGATCACGATGAAGCTCACGTTCGAGAGCGAGGGCGCGCTGAAGCCGGTCTGCGTGGCCGAGCAGCTGACGCGCGTCTACACCGGGACGTAGGGCCGCCGCGCCGTCAGCGCACGCGCACGCTCGGGCCGGACTCGCCCGCGAAGCGCACGCGGTACAGGCCGGCCGCGCGCAGCCGCGCGCTATAGCGCCCGCCGGCGCTCAGCAGCACGTCGAATCGCGGGACCCAGCGCTCGCCGTTCCAGCGCTGCACCGTGACCCAGCTGCCGGCAGCCGCAGGCGCGACGCGCCCCTGCAGCGTCGCGACGCTGTCGGTCATGGCG
>DASYVZ010000301.1:0-7729 GCA_035936515.1 Solirubrobacteraceae bacterium
TGCTCCGGCGCCGCCTCGGCGGGCTGGTGCACGGGCGGATTGGCCCGCTCGACCTGGCGCCGGATGTCCTTCATCGGCTCGACCGACCGGATGCGCGGGATCGAATCGAAGTTGTTCACCGGCGGGGGCGACGGCGTGAACCACTCGAGCGTGTTGCCCTTCCACGGGTCCGGGCCGGCGACCCTGCCGCGCTTCACCGACCGCACGACGTTGACGATCGTGAGGAGGATGCCGAGGCCGAGCATGAACGACCCCACCGTCGAGATGAGGTTGTACGTCGCGAGGTGGCCGACGTCGGGGTACTCGTAGATGCGCCGCGGCATCCCGTCCAGCCCGATCGAGTGCTGGATGAGGAACGTGACGTTGATCCCGACGTACATGAAGCCGAAGGACCACTTGCCCAGCGACTCGCTGAGCATCTTGCCGGTGATCTTCGGATACCAGTAGTAGATCCCGGCGAAGATCGCGAAGACCGAGCCGCCGACGAGCACGTAGTGCAGGTGGGCGACGACGAAGTACGTGTCGTGCAGCTGCCAGTCGACCGGGAAGACGGCGAGGAACACGCCCGTGATCCCGCCGATCAGGAACACCGAGATGAAGCCGACGGCGAAGATCAGCGGCGTCTTGTACTCGACGGTGCCGCGCCACAGGGTGGCGACCCAGTTGAAGATCTTCACGCCCGTCGGGATCGCGATCAGGAAGGAGCTGACCATGAAGAAGACGAGCACGATCGTCGCGCTGGGCGTCGTGAACATGTGGTGCGCCCATACGAGCAGCGCGAGGAAGGCGATGACCACCGTCGCCGCGGCGATCGCCTTGTAGCCGAAGATCGGCTTGCGGGCGAAGACCGGCAGGACCTCGGAGATGATCCCGAAGCCCGGCAGGATCATGATGTAGACCTCGGGATGGCCGAAGAACCAGAACAGGTGCTGCCACAGCAGCGGATCACCGCCCTGGCTCTGGTCGAAGAAGCCCGTGCCGAAGTGGCGGTCGGTCAACAGCAGCGTGACGGCGCCGGCGATCACCGGCAGCGCGAGGATCAGCAGGATGGCGTAGACGAGCAGCGACCAGACGAACAGCGACAGGCGGCCCCAGCCCATGCCGGGCGCGCGCATGTTCGCGATCGTCGCGTAGAAGTTGATCGCGCCGATCAGCGAGGAGATGCCGGTGAGGTGGATCAGGAAGATCCAGGCATCGATGCCGCCGGTCTCGGAGTAGGCCTCGTTGCTCAGCGGCGCGTAGGAGGTCCAGCCGGCCTCCGGCGGCGAGAAGAACAGCGAGATGTAGAAGACGAGGCCGCCGAAGAGCAGCAGCCAGTACGACAGCGCGTTGAGCTTCGGGAACGCCATGTCGCGCGCGCCGATCATCAGCGGCAGGAAGTAGTTGCCGAAGCCGGCCATGATCGGCACGACGAACAGGAAGATCATCGTCGTGCCATGCAGCGTGAAGAGCGCGTTGTACGTCGAGGGGTCCAGGAACGTGTTGTCCGGGGCGCCCAGCTGCACGCGCATGAGCAGCGCCTCGACGCCGCCCAGCAGGAAGAAGACGAACGTCGTGACGAGATAGAGGATCCCGATGCGCTTGTGGTCGGTCGTCGTCACCCACGAGACCCAGCCGCGCGGCTCGGGCTTGACGTCGTGCGCGATGACCTCGGGCACGAGCGCCGTGTCAGCGGCTGCCATATCTATTCACCCCCGCCCGCCGCTTGCTCTTCGGTGACCGGCGAGCTGCCCTGCTCGAGCTCCTTGGCCTCGGCCGTGCGGCGCTCTGCCGCGGCCTCGTTCGCGGCCTTGATCTCGCGCTTCTTGGTCTGCATCCAGCGCTCGAAGTCGGCCGGCTCGAGCGCGACGACCTCCGCCACCATGTCGGCGTGGTTGCGGCCGCACAGCTCGGCGCACTGCCCGCGGAAGGTGCCCGGCTCGGGGACCTTCAACCAGGCGAAGTTCAGGTGGCCCGGGACGGCGTCGGCCTTGCCGCCGAGCGCGGGGATCCACCACGAGTGCACGACGTCCTGCGCCTTGATCGTCAGCGTGACGGTCGTCTTCGTCGGGACGTAGAGGGTCTCGTACTCGAAGACGTTGTTGAGCACGTTCGTGTCGTCGTCGGGGTAGGTGTAGCGCCAGGCGTAGCGCATTCCGTTGACCTCGATGTTCAGCGCCCGGCCGTTCGGGGGCCGGGGCTGGTAGGCGGAGGCGTTCTGGACGTTGCCGATCGGCTCGGTGGCGAAGCCGTCGGCGTCGGAGTTCGGCGGACTGCGGATGTCGTCGAGCATCGCGAACGTCACGACGGCGAGGACGACGAGGATGACCGCGGCGCCGAGCGTCCAGCCGATCTCCAGGCGCGTGTTGCCGCGGATCTGCGCCGGCACCGCGTTCGGACGGGCGCGGAACTTGATGAACGAGTAGAGCAGGACGCCCTCTACGCCGAAGAAGACGACGGCCGCGACGGCGAGGATGATCTTGTAGAGCGTGTCGATGCTCTCGGCCTGTGGCGAGCCGCCGGATTCCGGCGTCCAGAAGTCCGCCGAGGCGACACCGGCCACGGCGAGGACCGCCACCATCGCCGCGAGGAACGTGAGCGCGAAGATGCGGCGACGGCTGCGAAGATGAGCGGGAGCCAAGGCGCGGGCATTCTATTCATGCGGCGGCGATCTGCTGCGCTCCCATCGCCGGGGGCGGCGCGCCGGCGCTCGCGGATCATGCGCCCGAGAACTTCGGCGGCCGCTTCTCGAGGAAAGCCGCGACGCCTTCGCGGAAGTCGGCGGACGCCGCCATCTGCTGCTGGATGGTCGCCTCGAGCTCGAGCTGCTCGTCCAAACCGGAGTACAGCCACGCGTTGATCTGGCGCTTCGAGCCGGCGTAAGAGCACGTTGGCCCGGCGGCGAGAGCGTCCAGACGAGCGTGCACGCGGTCGTCGAACGCACCGTCGGGCAGGACCTCGTCGACGAGCCCCGCGCGCAGCAGCTCCGGCGCCGGGATCCGCTCGCCGAGCAGCGCCATTGTCGTCGCGCGCCCCGCGCCCGCGCGCGTGGAGATGAGTGCCAGCGCGCCTCCGTCCGGCACGAGGCCGATGTTGACGAAGGCCAGCAGCATGTAGGCCGACTCCGCGCAGAGCAGCAGGTCGCAGCACAGCGCGAGCGAGCAGCCGATGCCGACGGCCGGCCCGTTGAGCGCCGCGACCACCGGCTTGGGCATCCGGCGCAGCGTCGTGAGGATCGGGTGGTAGACGCCCGTCAGCGTCGCGTGGACGTCGACGTCGCCCTCCGGCGTCAGCTCGCGCGCCGTGACGTCGCGCAGGTCCGCGCCGGAGGAGAACGCGCGCCCGCTGCCGGTCACGCAGACGGCGCGCACACCGCCGTCGTCGGCCACGTTGCGAACGGCGTCGAGCAGCTCGATCCCGAGCTGGTGGTTCCACGCGTTGAGCGCCTCCGGGCGGTTCAGGCGGATGATCGCGCCGGCTCCCCGGCGCTCGAGCTCGAGCGTCTCGTACATGCCGAGAAGCTACCGTGAGGCGCCTATGGCACGGCCCGTGATCGGCATCTGCACCCCGGTGGAGCGCGCGCGCTGGGGACCGTGGGACCTCGACGCCTTCCTGCTGCCGCGCAACTACGTCGACGCCGTGCACCGCGCAGGCGCCATGGCGCTGCTGCTGGCGCCCGATCCGGCGCTCGTGGACGACCCCGACGAGGTGCTCGATCGCGTCGACGGGCTCATGCTGGCCGGCGGCGTCGACATCGACCCGCGCACGTACGGCGCCGAGCCGCACCCGCTGACGATTGGGATCGTCCCCGAGCGTGACGCCTTCGAGGTTGCGCTGGTGCGGCGCGCGCTCGAGCGCGACCTCCCGGTGCTCGCGATCTGCCGCGGGATGCAGATCATGAACATCGCGTGCGGCGGCACGCTGCACCAGCATCTGCCCGAGCTGCTCGGCCACGAGGAGCACCGCCGCGTGCTGGGCAGCTTCTACGGCGCCGATCACGACGTCCGCCTCAAGCCCGGGTCGCTTGCCGCACGCGCCGCCGGCGAGGAGCTGCATGCGACGAAGTCCCACCACCACCAGGGCATCGATCACGTGGGCGACGGACTCGAGGTGACGGGATGGGCCACGCTCGACGAGCTGCCCGAGGCGCTCGAGCTGCCGGCCAACGGATTTGCGCTCGGCGTGCAGTGGCATCCGGAGGCCGACGAGACGAGCCGGCTGATCGGGGCGCTCGTCGAGCACGCCGCGCAGCGCATCGCCTGACGCGCAACGGTGCGGGTTTACGGGGTCTGAAGGCGTACATATACTCGCGTGACCGCCCGCGGACGCGCCACCAATGGATACGAAGGTCCAGCCCCCCGAGGTCGATCCACCCGAGCCCGAAGAGGAGCATGACCCCGACGAGGCGATGCCGCGTGTGGACATCACGCGTCGCAGCCTCGTGGTCGGTGGGTTCTTCGTCGTCGCCGCGATCGCGTTTCTGTACTTCGTCCTGCCCCAGCTCGCCGACCTGAAGGACAGCGGCAAGCGCGTCGGCGAAGGCAACCGGTGGTGGCTGGCGGCGGCGTTCGTCTTCACGGTGGCGTCCTTCGGCGGCTACGTGATGATGTTCCAGGGCGTCTTCGTCCGTGCCGGCTCACCCCTCGACTGGCGCGCGAGCTACCAGATCACGATGGCCGGGTTGGCGGCGACGCGGCTGTTCGCCGCCGGCGGTGCTGGCGGGATCGCGCTGACGGCGTGGGCGCTGCGGCGCTCGGGGATGCCGCGGCGCACCGTCGCCGACAAGACGCTCGCCTTCCTGATCTTGATGTACGCGGTCTACATGGGAGCGCTCGTCGTATGCGGCTTCGGGCTGCGTTTCGACCTCTTCCCCGGACCCGGGCCGTTCGCCATCACCGTGGTGCCCGCGGTCTTCGCGCTCATCGCGATCGCGCTGGCCCTGGGGCTCTCGCGCGTGCCGCCGGACCTGCAGCGCCGCCTGGAGGGCTTCGCGCGGCGCGGCGGGCGCCTGGCGCGCATCGCCCAGCGTCTGGCCAATGCGCCGGCCGCGTTCTCGGCGGGGATGCGGGAGTCGCTCTGCCACGTGCGCGAGCGCGATCCGGCGCTGCTGGGCGCGGTCGGCTACTGGGGCTCTCAGGTCGCCGTGCTGTGGGCGTGCTTTCACGCGTTCGGCGATCCCCCGCCGCTCGCCGTGATCATCATGGGCTACTTCGTCGGCTTCCTCGGCAACCTGCTGCCGCTGCCCGGCGGCATCGGCGGCGTAGACGGCGGGATGATCGGCGCGTTCGCCGCCTTCGGAGTGCCGCTGCCGCTCATCGTCCCGGCGGTGCTGACCTACCGGATCTTCACGTTCTGGCTGCCCACGATCCCGGGCGCGATCGCCTACTTCCAGCTGCGCCGGACCGTCGCGCGCTGGCGCGACGAGCGCCGCGGCGGCGAGCTCGCGGCGGCGGCCAGGGCCTGAGGGCACGGCGCTGGATCTGCCACTACACTTTGTGAAGTGACCAGCGCCAGCTCTGACAGGATCGAGAACGTCATCATCATCGGCTCGGGACCGGCCGGCTACACCGCGGCGCTGTACACCTCGCGCGCGAACCTCGCCCCGCTCGTCATCGAGGGGTTCCTCTGGGGCGGCCTGCTTCAGCAGACGACCGACGTGGAGAACTATCCCGGCTTCCCCGACGGCGTCGAGGGCCCCGCGCTGATGCAGAAGTTCCGCGACCAGGCTGAGCGCTTCGGCACGCGCTTCATCACCGACGAGGCGACGCAGGTCGAGCTCTCCGACGAGCCCGGCGGCGTGCACAAGGTGTGGGTCGGCAAGGACGAGTACCAGACGCGGACGGTCATCCTGGCGATGGGCGCCGAGCACAAGAAGCTCGAGGTGCGCGGCGAGGAGGAGCTCAGCGGGCGCGGCGTGTCGTACTGCGCGACCTGCGACGCGGCGTTCTTCAAGGAGCAGCCGACGATGATCGTCGGCGGCGGAGACAGCGCGATGGAGGAGGCGATCTTCCTGTCGAAGTTCGCCTCGAAGGTCGTCGTCGTGCACCGTCGCGAGGAGTTCCGCGCCTCGAAGATCATGCTCGAGCGGGCGCGCTCGATGGAGAACATCGAGTGGCTGACGCCGTACAAGGTGGCCGAGTTCCACGCCGGCGAGAAGGGCGGCCTGGAGATCGCGCGCTTACGCAACGCGCAGACCGACGAGGAGCTGGAGGTCGAGATCGCCGGTGCGTTCATCGCGATCGGCCACGAGCCGCAGTCACATCTCGTCGAGGGGATGGTCGAGCTCGACGACGAGGGCTACGTCATCACCGAGGGCCGGTCGACGCGCACGCGCAAGCCGGGCGTCTTCGCCGCTGGCGACGTCGTCGACCACACGTACCGCCAAGCGGTCACGGCCGCCGGCTCGGGCAGTCAGGCGGCGCTGGACGCGGAGTGGTATCTGCGCGACACCCCCGGCATCCCGGCGCCGGAGGGCTTGCCGGTCGGCGATCTCGCCGAGGCGCAGTGGGCGGAGCCGGCCGAGTAGACGGTCCGGCCACCGTGGGTTGACTGCCGGCCTCGTCCTCTGGCGGGAAGCGCTGCGTCAGCGAACGCCGGCGGACGGCCCGCAGGCGGCGACGTCGTCGACGAGCCGGTGGCCGCTCTCTTCGGTCCAGCGGCCGGCGTCGACGAGCTGCTGCACGAGGTCCTCGACGGCGGCGAGCTCGTCGTAGCCGTCGCCGTCGAAGAACAGCGCGTCGGCGGCGCTGCGGATGATCTGCGCCTCGTCGGGTGTCAGCTTGACGTTGCCGAGCTCGTCGAGCGTCTTCACGACGCGGCCGTAGGCCTGAGAACGTGCGTTATCCATGCTGCCAACCTAGCGTGCCTGCAGGGCGTCCTGACCCACTGACAGCGCGAGCACGAGGCGGCGGTCGATCGTGCGTGCCGAATCCGGCGTCATGTCGATCGTGTAGATGTCGCGGAGCTTGCCGATCTGGCGGCGGTTCTCGCCGAGGATCTCCTCGCCGCGCTTGAAGACGAAGTGGTAGGGGATCGGCAGCCAGTTGGCGACGTTCTCGATGTATGGGATGAGGCCGACCAGTCGGCGGATGAGCGCGATGGGCAGGCTCTTCTCCGTCGAGATCATCAGCTCCCGGCCGTCGGCGTCGTTGATCCGAAACGTCGAGCGCAGCAGGCTCGCGCCGAAGACCTTGGTGATCTCGCCGATCTTCGCGCCCGTCTCGTCGGTGATGTCGTACGTCGCGCGCGGGTCGAAGCGCTGGCGGGCCTTGATGCGCAGCAGTTCCTGCGTCTTCGCGGCATCGGTGAAGAAGCCGATGTCCTCCTTGAACTTGAAGCGCTTCTGCTCGACGAAGCAGATGGCCTCGCCCGGCGCGTCGTTGTTCGCCAGGTAGAACTCGTACTGGTTGATCACCATCTTGATCTTCTGGCGCAGGACGAAGACGTCGTGCTGATTCGGGTCGACGGTCATGCCCGGACTCTAGAGTGCGAGCAGGCGGCCCTCGATCGACAGCAGCAGGCGCTTGCGCTCGAGGCCGCCGGTGTAGCCCCCCAGGCCGCCGGAGCTGGCCAGGACGCGGTGGCAGGGCACGATGATCGGGATCGGGTTGGCGCCCAGAGCGCCGCCGGCGGCGCGAAAGGCGCTCGGCGAGCCGGCGGCGATCGCCATGTCCTTGTAGGTGCGCGTCGCGCCGAACGGGATCCGTGCGCACTCCTGCAGCACGCGGCGGCGAAAGCCGTCGCGCGACAG
>DASYVZ010000302.1:0-2980 GCA_035936515.1 Solirubrobacteraceae bacterium
CGCACCGGGTCGGCCTCGAAGGCCACCGGCGGCTCCATGCACAGCAGCGAGAGCAGCTGCAGCATGTGGTTCTGGACGAGGTCGCGCAATGCGCCGGCGGAGTCGTAGTAGCCCGCGCGCGAGCCGATGCCGATGTCCTCCGAGGCCGTGATCTGGACGTGGTCGATGTAGTTTCGGTTCCACAGCGGCTCGAACATGTTGTTTGCGAAGCGCAGCGCGAGAACGTTCTGGACGGTCTCCTTGCCGAGGTAGTGATCGATGCGAAAGACCTGCTCCTCGTCGAAGACCGAGAGCACCCGCGCGTTGAGCTCCTGCGCCTCCTGCAGCGAGCGGCCGAACGGCTTCTCGATGATCACGCGCACCTCGGCGTGCTGGCGATCGTCGAGGTCGTGGCGGCCGAGGCACTCGACGATGACGGGGAAGAACGTCGGCGCCGTCGAGAGATAGAAGCAGCGGTTCAGCGACAGCCCGGCATCCTCGTCGAGGTCGTCGAGCTCGCTGTGCAGCGCCTCGTATACGGCGTCGTCGTCAAACGAGCCCGTCACGTAGCGCACATCGGCGAAGAGCTTGGCGAGCACCTTCTCGTCGGGTCGTCGGCGCGAGAACTCGCGGACCGAGTCGATCGCCATCGTTCGAAACTCGTCGTCGGTCAGCTCGGAGCGGGCGCTGCCCACGAGCCCGAAGCGCTCGGGCAGGGCACCCTCGTGCGCGAGGTTGTAGAGCGCGGGCAGCAGCTTGCGCCGCGCGAGGTCGCCGGTCGCGCCGAAGATCACGAGCGCGGTGGGGTGGACGGGAAGTCGCTCGAGTCCCTCGGTGAGCGGGTTGTCCTCGGGCCCGGTCTGGGCGCCGGCTGCGGTCACGGCGGCGGTGTGCATGTCGGCGCGCGGCGTCATGAGCGGAACGTTGTGATCGGCGGTCGTCTCTCGAAGCCGGTGGTGGCGCTTGCGCTCGAGAACGGCAGCGCTGCGGGAAGGTGCCCGTCATGAGCCGCTGACGCCTGGACGATCACCGAACCGCGACCTGCGCGTCGTTCACGGGATCCTGCCGCTCTCAAGTGCAGCCGCCCACACGAGCTCATCGAGCGATCCCCGACGCGGCGCGGCCTCGCGGACGCGGCCCCCTCACCCGTCCGCGCTCTTCTTCGTCGCGTGCCCGCCGAACTGTGCGCGCAGCGCCGCCAGCATGCGGTGCGTGAAGTCGCCGTTGCCGCGTGAGTAGAAGCGGGCGTGCAGCGACGCGGTGATGACGGGCGTGGGGACGTCCTTGTCCATCGCGTCCTCGATCGTCCAGCGCCCCTCGCCCGAATCGGCGGTGTAGCCGCTCAGCCCGGCGAGCGTGTTGCCCTCCTGCTCGAAGGCCAGCGCGGCGAGCTCGCACAGCCACGAGCGCACGACGGAGCCCTGGTTCCACAGGTGCGCGATCTTCGCGTTGTCGAGCTCGAAGTCGCACTTGTCGAAGAGGTCGAAGCCCTCGGCGTAGGCCTGCATGAGGCCGTACTCGACGCCGTTGTGGACCATCTTCACGTAATGCCCGGCGCCGCTCGGTCCGAAATGGCCCCAGCCGTGGTCGCCGAGCGCGCCGCGGCTGGCCGCGGTCGTCTCGGGTGCGAGGACGTCGAGGATCGGCGCGAGTCGGCGGACCGCCGGCTCGGGGCCCCCCACCATCATGCAGTAGCCGACCTGCAGGCCCCACACGCCGCCGCTCACGCCGACGTCGGCGTAGTCGATGTCGCGCTCGCTCAGCGCCGAGGCGCGCTCGCGGTCGTCGGTCCACTTCGAGTTGCCGCCATCGATGATCATGTCGTCCGGCTCGAGCAGATCGGCGAGCTCGTCGACCGTGCCCTGCGTCGGTGCTCCCGCGGGAACCATGATCCACACCATCCGCGGGGCGTCGAGCTGTGCGACGAGATCCTCGAGCGAGTCCGCGGCGCGCGCACCGGTGGCGGCGGTGATCCGCTGCACGGTCTCGGCGTCGCGGTCGTAGGCGACGACCTCGTGGTTCGAGTCGCGCTTGATGCGGGCGACCATGTTGCCGCCCATCCGGCCGAGGCCGACGAAGCCGATCTGAGTCACAGTTGTCTCCGCGCGTGGTGGGCGTTCAATGGGCTGTGGGTCCTTGCGAGCAGCAGGCGCAGGCGCGGCGATCTTCCGGCCGGACGTCGGTCCGGTGTCTACCCCCGTGCACGCCAAGACGAATCGCCGGGTAGCCTCGCCTCGTGACCCCATCGGCGGACGAGCCCACGACCGAGCAGCTGCGCGCCGTGCAGTCAGCCCGCGAGCAGGCCGAACGCGAGCGCGCCGAACAGGCGCCCAGCGAGACCGAGCAGCTCGCCGCCGTGCGCCGTGCCGACAAGGCCGCCTACCTCAAGGACAAGCTCGACGAGCAGGCCGAGAGCGAGAGTTGACGGGCGAGCCCGCCCGCCGACGCGCCGGTGGACTCCTCTGAGCGCCGCCGCCGATCGGCGCATCAAGAAAAGGCGTTGTCGGGTAGACGGCCGGCAATACGGACATTCGAGAGGAGGGGCCACGTTGGACACTTGGCTGATCATCGTGCTGGTCATCGTCGCCCTCGTCATCGTGGCGCTCGTCGTGGTCGGCGCGACGAAGGGCCGTGAGAAGGCGAGGGAGCTCCGGCGCAGCAAGGCGTCCGAGCTTCGCGAGGACGCGGAGGCGCATTCGGAACGAGCGAAGATGGAGCACGCCGCCGCAAGCGAAGAAGCAGACCGCGCGCGCCGTGAGCGCGTTGACGCCGATCAGCGCGCCGCCGAACTCGAGCGCGAAGCCGAGGAGCGTGTGCAGCGCGCGCACGCGGAGCGGGAGGGCGGTCACGAGCGCAGCGCCGAGCACGAGCGCGAGGCGCAGGAGCGGGCCGAGCACGCGCGCGAGCAGGACGAGGAGGCAGAGAAGCGTGCGCGACGCGCCGACAAAGTGGACCCGGATCGATAGCCGGACGATGCCGCGGCCGCGCGGGGCGAGCGCGT
>DASYVZ010000303.1:0-5018 GCA_035936515.1 Solirubrobacteraceae bacterium
CCCCCGCCGGCGCCGCAGCGGCTGTGGTCGTCAGAGCCGCCGCCGCACGCGAGCCCGCCAAGATCCCCCGCCGCGCCCGGCACCCGCGCACGCACCGTCCGAAACGCACCCGCACCCGCACCCGCACCCGCACCTCCACCCGCCGCACCGCCGCCCGATGCAGCCGACAGCGACCCGAAGCGCAAACGCCGTCGCCGCCCCCGGCGCACAGCCCTCTTCACCGCGCTCGCCCTCCCGCTGGCGGGCATCATCACGGTCGCCCTGCTCATGCTCGGCGGCAACGAGCGCGAGGCGGCCATCGCGCCGACGCGCCCGCTCGACGAAGGCGAGGTGCGGGCCGTCTCCCAGGCGTTCGCCGAGGCCTACGAGACCGAGGACGGCCAGGCGCTCGGCCGGCTGCTGACGAGCGACGTGCGGCGCGTGCTGCCGGCGGGAACGGTGCGCGGCCGCCACGCCGTGGTGGCCTTGTACGAGGCGCAGTTTCGCCAGAACGCGACCGAGAGCTACGAGCTCGAAGACCTCGAGGTGACCGGCGGTCCCGCCGGCCGCGCGAGCGGCCAGTACCGCGTGCGGCGGGCCGCCGGCTCCTCGATCGAGGGCAAGATCGTCCTCGGCGTGGTGCGCGACCGCGGCCGCACGCGGATCGCGCTGATCGCCATCACGCCGCGCAGCTGAAACGCACCCTCAGCCGCAGCGGTTGGCCACCACCACGACCACCTCGCGACCGCGCCGCACCCGCGCCCCCGCCTCCGGCTCCTGCTCGCAGACCACCGGCTCCCCCGGGCGCAGCACGTCGAACAGCCCTCCGCCGCGCTCGACCTCCGCCTCCAGCCCCAGCGGCTCCAGGCGCGCCTCGACCTCGTCCTCCGGCAGGCCCGTCAGGTCCGGCACCGTCACGAGGATGTCGCGCGTGACGCGTAGCGCCGTCAGCGTCGGCAGCCGGCGCGGCGCCGTCGCGATGACGTCGATGACGTTGACGCCCGGCTCGAGCGGCACGACGACGGTGAAGCGCCCGTCGCTCACGAGCGCCGGGCGCCCGAGCACCGTGACCGAGGAGGCGCGCGGCGAGACGCTGCCGCGCACGTCGGCGGTGCCGCGTCGCAGGGTCGAGCCGTCGCGGGGCGCCGCGATCTCCAGCCTCACGTGCTCGGTCGGCGGCGCCGGCGGGCGGTCGTCGCCGCCGCACCCGACGACGACGGCCACAACGAGCGCAACGGCGATGAGGCACATCGGGCGCAGCACGATGCGGCTGAGGCTAACGGCCGTCACGCCGCGCAAAGCGCACGCAAAACCGCGCTCCGCCCAGCGGAGACGCGCCGACGTCGACGCTCGCGCCGTGCCCGCGCACCTGCTGGATGACGAGCGCGAGCCCGAGCCCCGATCCGGGTGCCGTCGCGCCGTCGGCGCGCACGAACGGCTCGAAGATCCGCTCCCGATCCTCCTCCGCCACCCCGGGGCCGTCGTCGTCGACGACCAGCTCGGGGCCGGACGCCGACGCCGAGAGCGTCACCGCCACCCGCCCGCCGCCGTGCCGCGCCGCGTTCGTCAGGAGGTTGTCGACGACGAGCCGCAGCCCCGGCTCCCAGCCGCGCACGACGACCGGCTCCTCGGGCAGCTGACACGTCCACTCCACGGCCGGGTGCCGCGGGCGCGCGGCGGCCACCGTCACGGCGACGAGATCCGCGAGGTCGACGTCGTCGAGCAGCGGCGGCGGGGCGTCTCCGCGCGCGAGCCCCTGCAGCCCGTCGAGCAGGGCGACGAGGCGGCGGTTCTCCGATAGGGCGTCCTCGATCATCTCCGCGCGCTGCTCGGCGGACATCTCGGGGTGGCGGCCGAGCGCCGAGAGGTTGGCCTGCACGCTCGTCATCGGCGTGCGCAGCTCGTGTCCGGCGTCGGCGGTGAAGCGCCGCGTCGCCGCCAGCGCGCGCTCGCGATCGGCCGCCGAACGCCCGAGCCGGGCGAGCATCTCGTTGAAGCTCGCCGCCAGCGAGCGCAGCTCGGCGGGGCCCAGGTCGCCGGATACGCGGCGATCGAGGTCCTGCGTGCTCGCGATCCCGGCGGTCGCCCGGCGCAGGCGTCGCAGCGGGCGCAGGATGACGTCCGCGGTGAACCAGACGCCCAGCGCCGCCATGAGCAGCGCCGCCGCGCCGAATCCCACCAGGCGCCGGTTGAGGGCGGAGAGCTTGCGCTCGGTCGGTGCGAGCCGCGTCGTCGCCTCCAGCCGGGCGAGCCCGCCCAGCGCCTCGAGGCCGATCGTGTAGGAGCGGTAGCGCTCGCCGCCCAGCTCGAAGGTCTGAAAGCCGTCGCGCGGCGGAGGGCGCCCGGGCGGCGGTGGCCTGCCGAACGCGGGCAGCTCGCGGCCGTCGAGCAGCAGGCGCAGCGATGTGCCGGTGGCCGACAGGACGTTGTCCAGGCGCCGGTCGCGGGAGGGCAGCTCGCGCTGCACCGCCGCCAGCGCCGTCTCGCGCGAGAGCTCGACCGTGCGCTGCAGGCGGTCGTCGAGCGCGGCACGCTCGGAGCGGTCGACGTAGCGCGACACGACGATCCCCGCGCCGGCGAGCACGATCGCGAGGACCAGCGTGATGCCGAGCGTCAGGCGACCGCGAAGGCTGCGCATCCGCCCAGCGAATCAGACTTGCAGGATGAAGCCGATCCCGCGCACGGTCTGCAGGACGCGCGGCTCGCCCTCGGCCTCGAGCTTGCGGCGCAGGTAGCCGACGAAGACGTCGGCGATGTTCGTGCCGGGGTCGAACGTGTAGCCCCAGACCTCCTCGTGCAGGCGCGCGCGATCGAGCACCTCGCCGGGGTGGCGCATGAACAGCTCCAGCAGGGCGAACTCGCGCCGCGTCAGCCCGAGGTCGCGCTCGCCGCGGCGGGCGTCGTGCGAGCGCGGGTCGAGCGTGATGTCACCCGCGCTCAGCACGGCCTGCGGCATCGCGGGCCGGCGGCGCAGCAGAGCCTGCAGCCGCGCGGTCACCTCCTCGAGCGCAAACGGCTTGACGACGTAGTCGTCGGCGCCGGCCTGCAGACCGCGGACGCGGTCCTCGACGTCGTCGCGCGCCGACAGCACGCAGACCGGCACGTCGTCGCCGCCCGCGCGCAGCCGGCGCAGGACCTCGAGGCCGTCGAGGTCGGGCATCGCGATGTCGAGCAGGATCACCGCCGGGGCGACGGACTCGACGGCGGCGAGCGCCGCGCGTCCGCCGGACGCGCGCACGACGCGAAAGCCCTCGAGCTCGAGACCCGCGCCGACGGCGCGGCGGATCGCGGCATCGTCGTCGACGAGCAGGACGACGGGGCGCGTGGGGTCGCCGTCCTCCTCATCCACGTCTGACGGACTCGCAGTCACGGGAGACCGTGTCGATCCGGTCGCCGCGGACGCTGTCGCGCCCTCTGCCGCAGCTGATCTTGTCGCGCGCGCCGTCGCGCGCATCGATTCGGTCGCGACCGTCGCCGCCGAAGACGACGTCGCCGCCACCGCCGCGCGCGTTGATCCGGTCGTTGCCGGCGCCGCCGAGCAGCAGGTCGGCGCCGGAGCCGCCGATGAGCGAGTCGTTGCCCGCGTCGCCGGCCAGCAGGTCCTTGCCCCGCCCGCCGTTGAGCTTGTCGTGGCCGGCGCCGCCGAGCAGCGTGTCGTTGCCGGCGCCGCCGAGCAGCGTGTCGTTGCCGCCGCGACCCTGGAGCTCGTCGCGATCGGGCGTGCCTTCGAAGCGGTCGGCTTTGGCGCTGCCCTTCGTGTGCGCAGCGAGCGCCGTCGTCGCGCCCGCGAGGAGGACGAACGACAGGACGAGGATCCCGAGCCGGCGGTGCATGTACACAAGATGACGCAGCCGGCGCGCGCGCGAGCGGCGAACGCGCCGGTCTCATCGACTTCTCACCCGCGAGGGACGGCGGTTCTGGCGCGTTGGCACTCGATCGTTCACAGCGTTTGAACACCGTTCGCGTGCGCCTAACGCCAATGCTCCGACGACAGGCACGGACAAGCCACCCGAATCAGCGAGGTCTCGGCATCCCGCTGAGGCCTCGTGCCTACCGGAGGAAAGGGCGCCTCTTCCCCGTGGCGCCCTTTCTTCTGCGTAGGCGCGCTTTCAGGCCGCCGCGGCGAACAGTGCCAACGGCGCCGCGACGTTCTTGAAGCTGCGCGCACCGCGATCGGCGGTTCGCACGCCGGCGCGCGCGATCCGCTCGCGCGTCGTCAGGCTCAGGAGGATCTCGTCGGCGCCCGCCGCGTCGGCCACCCGCGCGGCGACGTTGACCGTCGCGCCGTACCAGTCGCCGGCGCGCGGGACGGCGCTGCCGGAATGCAGCCCCATCCGGAGCGGCGGGCAGACGCGCTCCTGCGCGAGCTCACGCCGCAGGCGCAGCGCCAGCGCCACGACGCGGGCCGCGTCCTGGCCGTGGATCATGACGGCGTCGCCGAGCTTCTTGATGACGTCGCAGCCATACGCGGCGGCGAGGTGCTCCGCGCGCTCCTGGAACGCCACCGCGACGTCGGCCGCGGCATCGTCACCCACATCCTCGGTGAAGGACGTGAACCCGACGATGTCGGCGAAGAGGAAGGTGTGGTCGTCCGCGTCGTTCATCCTGCTTTGTGGGCGTGACGAACGCGTGAACGTCGTACATCGGCGAGAGAGGGCCGTTCCCACTCTCGGAACATCGCTGCGCAGGCTCAACTGCGCTCGACCGTCCACTCCAGCGGATGCAGCGGATCGGGGTAGTAGACGCAGAACGTCCCCGTTCGCACGCCGGCCTCGAGCTCTGCGCCGATGCGCTCGTCGTAGCCGGCGATCCGCTTGATGGTCGAACGGATCGCGCGCGTGACGTTGATCCGCGCACGCTCGGCGTGCGAGCCGGTCTCTCGGTCGCGGCCGCCGATCCCGATTGCCGACGACAGCTCGCGGCGCACGAACTCGAGCTCGTCGCGCGCCGCCGAAGCGCCCGCCTCGTCGCGGCGCAACTCGGCGGTCGCCAGCGCGGCCTCGAGGGCGGCGGCGCGCTCGCGGTACTCCTCCTTGGCC
>DASYVZ010000304.1:0-2396 GCA_035936515.1 Solirubrobacteraceae bacterium
GCTCGGCCATCACGCCGGCCACACGATCGCCGCCGGCGGCAAGCGGCTGCGCCCGCTGCTCGTCATCCTCGCCGCCGGCCCGCGCGCGGCGGGGCGCCCGGAGCTCATCGCGGCGGCGGCGGTCGAGCTCATCCACTCGGCGACGCTCGTGCACGACGACGTCCTCGACGGAGCGTCGCTGCGCCGCGGCGTGCCGACGGTCTCGGCGCAGGGCGGGCGGGCGCTGGCCGTCGCAACCGGTGACCTGCTCTTCTCGCGCGCCTTCTCCGAGCTCACGGCGGCCGGCTCGCTGGAGGCGGTGCAGGCGCTGTCGCGGGCGACTTCGGCGCTGGCCGAGGGAGAGCTGCTGCAGCGCGAGGACGCGTGGAACCAGGCGGTGCCGGTCGAGCGCTACCTGCTGCGCTGCGAGCTGAAGACCGCGCGCCTGTTCGAGGCCTCCTGCCGGCTCGGTGCCCTTGCCGCGCAGGCGCCGGCGGCTCAGATCGCGGCGCTCGCCGCGTTCGGGCGCGGCATCGGCATCGCGTTTCAGCTGCTCGACGACGTCCTCGACGTCGCCGGCCCGGCCGCGCTGACCGGCAAGCACCGCGGCACCGACCTGCTCGACGGGACCGTCACGCTGCCGCTCATCCTCGCCGGCGAGCGCGATTCGGCGCTGGCCGCCGTCGACCTGCGGGCGATCACGACGGCAGAGCAGGCCGAGGCGCTGTGCGACCGGATCGCCGCGACCGGCGCGCTGGAGGCCGCTCAGGCGCGCGCACTGGCGATCGTCGAGGCGGCGACGGCGCAGCTCGCGCCGCTCGCCCTCGAGGACGGCCAGCGCGAGGCCCTGGAGCTCGTGGCGAGCTCGGTCGCCGACCGCAAGGCCTAGCGCTGGCCGGCCTTAGAAGTCTTCGGGCAGGACGAACTCGGCATTCACCGCGGCGATGAAGCGCTCCACGTCCTCTTGCATGTTCGCGCGGGCGAGCTTGCGCAGGTCGTCGATCAGCGCCTCCGTCCCGCGGTCGAGCGTCTCGTCGAAGCGCTGGATGAGCTGCCCGTCGAACGTGTCCGAGACCGTCCACTCGCAGTCGGGGCAGCGCAGGTCGACCGTCCACCGGGCGGCGTCGGCCTCCTCCCAGGTGACGGGGTACACGAGCTGCGAGTCGCATTCGGGGCACACGTGCAGCTCGCGCTGCGCCGGCGCGAGATTATCGTCGAAGGAGATGACCTCGATCGTCTTTCCGGACGGCAGGGTCACCGTGCGGACGTACCGTTTGTGATCCGCTGAGCGGCTGTCTTCGAACTCCTGCATGACGCCCTCATCGGCAGGCCGTGAGGGAACTTGAACATCTCTCGCGAGCCTCCGAAGAACGTCCGCGCCGCAGACTGCGCGGTACGCTTATTGCAACCAAATCGAGGAGCCCTCATGCCGCTTGGCATCGGACTACCAGAAATGCTCATCGTGCTCGTGATCGCGCTCGTCGTCTTCGGACCCAAGCGCCTTCCGGACCTCGGCCGCTCGCTCGGATCGGGCATGCGCGAATTCAAGGACTCGATCACGGGCAGCTCCAAGGACGACGACGACGAGCCGTCGAAGCTCACCGCAGCGCGCGCCGAGGACTCGGACGACGCTGTGCGCCCGACGCACTCCTAGAACCCCGCGCCGCATGCCGAAAACCGGACTGCGGCCGATCGGCCACGAGGACAAGCTCACCCTCGTCGACCACCTCACGGAGCTGCGCAAGCGGCTGCTGATCTGCGCCGTCACGCTCGTCGCCGCGTTCAGCTTCTGCTTCTGGCAGAACAACGCGATTCTCGACATCGTCACGAAGCCGGTCCGCGAGACGCAGAACCTGCAGAACCCGAGCACGTCGAGCAAGGACCCGCTCGAGCAGGCCGCGCGCTTCCAGCAGGAACAGGGCCAGGCGCTGCGGGCGCTCGGCCCGGCGCTCACGTCGGTGGCGAAGACGCTCGACGCGCTCGGCAGCGCGGAGAACGTCACGCCGCAGCAGCGCGGAGTGGTGGCGTCCAGCGCCCGCGAGCTGGCGAAGGCAAGCCAGCAGCTCAGGCAGGCCGCCGCGGCGATCCCGCAGAACACACAGCGCAACCTCGTCACGCTCGGGGTCACCGAGCCGTTCACGGCGACGATCACGATCGCGTTCTACGCATCGCTGCTGCTCGCGCTGCCGATGCTGCTCTTCCAGGCCTACGCGTTCATCCTGCCGGCCTTCAGCCCCGGCGAGCGCAGGCTCGCGCTGCCGCTCATGCTCATGGTGCCCGCGCTGTTCATCATGGGCGCGGCGTTCGGCTACTTCGTCGTGCTCACGCGGGCGGTGGAGTTCTTACAGAACTTCAACGACGACTCGTTCGACATCCTGTTGCAGGCCAAGGACTACTTCAGGTTCGCGGTCCTGTTC
>DASYVZ010000305.1:0-7584 GCA_035936515.1 Solirubrobacteraceae bacterium
CCGACGAGGATCTGACCAAAGTCAACGGAAGCTGGATCAGCCCGCCCGACGTGGCACGGCTATTCGCCGCCAGCGATCGCGTCGTGACGTTCTGACGCGATCGCTGGACCGCCGGTCGCTGCCTGAATGATCAGCCGGTCCACTCAACAAGTCCCGGCAGCGGTTCCCGCTGAGATACGGTCGGCAGCGATGACGATGCAGACGATTTACGTCGAGCTGCTCGACGAAGGAGTGGATGCCTGGCGCCCCGTCGAGGCCGTCGCCGAATCTGAGGAAATCTTTCGACTGCCCGCGGAGCGGCCGGAGGGTGAGAACTGGCGTTTCGCGCCTGGCAGCCGCGTCCGCTGTGAATGGCGCGAGCTCGACGATGGGGCTGCCCTCGTGGCCGTCGAAGTCGCGGCTGAGTAGCGGGCGTCTCGCGTGTCGGCGCTGCCGAGTGTCCCGGCAGCCGTTCGGATGCGGGACGAGGCGGCGGCATCGGAGTGGCGGCCTCTGGCCGCCTGTAGCGTCCGCTGGCGGACGCGCTTGCGGGCGCCCGTCTCGAGCCCGACGAGATGACCGCCTCCGAGCGGAAGCACGACTGCACACGCTTCACCTGGCTGCCGGTCGGGATCGACTCTGTTGCCGTCATCTCGAGCCACAGTCTCGCTCCCGCTGCAGCGCAGATGACGCGGCGTTGAGCGGGCGCGGTCGCACCTGAAGCCGCCCTTGGTGGCTTGAGTCAAGCGAGCAGCTCGCGCGATACTGAACCGATGAGCGCGGAGGTGCCATCCGTGCGGTGGCGATCACCGGAGGAGATCGTCGAGATCGGCTTCGAGCGCTCGCGTGTCGTGATGATGAATGAGGCTCACAACGGCCTACGGCGCTGCGTTCGCACGCGCGACGTCGGGCGCCGCGTGATCCCGATCGCCGATCGCGCCGGAGTACGACACGTTGCGATGGAGGCACTCAACCCGAGCTTCGCCGAGGAAGCCAACCGGAGGCGTGTTGTCCCGCAGGCGAAGAGCGATGGCTATCTCGCTCAGCCCGAGATGCGCGACTTCATCAAGACTGCGCTCGCGTGTGGCTGGACGCTCATCGCCTACGAGGTCGACTTCTCGAAGCGACCACGCCACTTCGAACGCCTTAGTCGTCAGGAGACGAATTGGCGCGAGGAGGAACAGGCGCGCAGGTTGGGAGAGGCCCTCGCGTCGCTACCGGCGCGCGCGAAGCTCTTCGTCTGGTGCGGGAACGGCCATTTCACGAGAATCCCGGTGCAGGACTGGCTTCCGATGGGCTACCAGTTCGAGCGCATCGTCGGGATTGAGCCGTTCGCGATCGACCAGACCAGGACGGTCGAGTTCTCGCCAGGGCGCCGCACCCCCTGGGCGGAGTGGACGCTGCCATTCACCTCACGGCTCGAGTCTCTCGGGGGCACGGCGGGGTTTCTCCGCGAGGAGGAACCCGCAACCTGGCCGACAAGAGGGCGCGTCGACGTCGACGCCTTCCTCCTGTCGACCGACAATTCCCTCACCTGAAGCCGACTGGTCGTCCCGTTGGCCGTTCCGCTGCCGGGAGTTCCCGCTGAGCGGGCCGTTGGTGCGACAGGCCCATAACGGTGGCGCTTTTCGCGACCCCCGACACGCTCGCCTGCGGGCTCGGGAGCAGCGCGCGCTGCCGAAGGTCGGCTGCATGCGCAACAGCAGGTGGTCGTCGCGGCGAAGGCCGGGCTCTGGCTTGGCCCGCTAACGCCGTTGTTCAGCTGACTACAACCAACGCTGCAATACCCGCCGCGATGAACGCCAAGAGCAGGCTGAACAACGCGCACGTGAGCCAGAGCGCCTTGCGGTCGGCTAGCCATGTCGAAACCGCGGTGCGCGCGTGCCAGCTTCTGAGGACCGCCTCGCCGATCTCGTCCGGCGAGTGCTGCTGGACCGCAAGGGCACGTTTTTCGAGTTCGGCTTCCCGCGCCGCAAGCACGCTTTCGAGCTCGTCGTAATCCCGGTCGATCTCGCGCCAAAATCCTGCCTTGAGGGTGCGGGGTCCTCGCGCCGCCACGGCGAAGCCGGCAGACGCAAGGAGCAGAACCGCAACACCGCCAATCACAACCTTGTTGTCTGCCAAAACGCCACTGTTCAACGACGAAGCGCCGAATGCTGCGATGGCGACGACGAGCGTGAGAATCGCAGTCGCCTGTGTCTCTACGCCACTCATCCGCTGCTCCTCGAGCTTGAAGAGCTCCTGCTGTCGCGCGATCAGCAACGCCAGACCGGAACCAACCTCAGGCATGGGCGCGCATGGTTCAGTCACTCGCGCACAACCACCGAGCGACACCGAACACGTTCATCAGGCAATGATGTCGTGCGGGTCAGACGCTTCGGTGCTCAACGGGCGCCCATTAGCGCCCGTCGGTTCGAGGCACACTGGCGCCCGTCCCCGCGCGTGCACGCCTTCGGTGCACGCTCGTCCGTCGTGGGCGTCCCGGCTACCGTTCGCCTGCAGGACGCGCCGGCCCGGGCCGGAACATCGACTGAGCACCCGCGGAACGACGACGCGCGGGCAAGCCGACAGCCTTTTCAGCCGGCTATAGGCCACGACCGAGTGTGTGCGCGACGGCGATCGCCACGTTCCAGCGCGCTCGGTGAACAGATCGGCCCAGGGAGTTGTGCGATCCATGATCAGCCACTCCCAGACGTAGCTGGGGCCCGCCTGATCCATCACGGCACTCCACCCGCTCGACCCGGTATCTGGGTCGTCCCAACCTGGCCCATCGAGTATCGCCCGCATCTCAGCGAGGAGACCGTTTGGATCGTCGAGGTACCGCAGAGGGCTGACGTTGCGCGCGATCGGGCGGTACGCGCGTCCGTCCCGCGTCTTGACGCCAGCATCGACGACCTTTTGCGGCCATCCGCGCATAGCTTCAGCGAGAGCCTGCTTGTCCGTCTTGCTCATGCGTGCCTCCGATCGCTGCATCACCCTTGCCGGGATTGTCGCCGTCGCCAGCCAAGGGCACCATCCGCTGCTGCCTCGGACGAGAAGCAGCGCTGCCAAGGTGACCTTTGCCATCCCCATTGCCATCGGACCATCACGCTGCTACACGGCTTCGGCGGCGAGGTGGATCCGAGCTCTTGGACGTGGCTTCTCGTTACGGTCGCGGTCATCGTCATCGGGTGCGGGAGAAGCGTTTGCGCGCCGCGGAACAGCGATGCTGTGCCGCGTTGAGGCAAAGCAGTAGCGCGGGGGTAAGCGCCAGCGTCCGGTAGAGGTTCCTTTGATGACTAGCCGTGTGGTGTGCTTCGAGCGCTGAGGACCAGCCACGCGAGGCCGAGCAGAGCGCCGCCGCCGGCGTCTTGGAAGGCGAGTGCTGCTAGGGCGGCCAGTGGCAGCGCGATCGCGGCTCGCCAGGAGCGCTTGCGTGAGCGTGCGGCGGCGATCGCGATGGCGATCAGGCCGACGAGCCAGACCAGCGCGCCGACGACGAAGAGCGCATCGAGCGCTTCGCGTCCTGCGGCCATGGTGGCGAGGATCGAGATCAGCAGGGCGACCTGCCCCACCATCGCCGCCGCGGCGATCCTGCGGCTGAGCGCGCGCCGTAGCGCTTCGAGTCCGCCGAGAGTCAAGAGTAGACCGGCCGCGAGCAAACCGTCTGACAGCGCGTCGCCGGTGGAACCTGCGTACTTGGTGTTCTGCTCGGTGGCTGCCGCGGCCACGCCCTGCGCCACGAGCACAACACCGCCGACTGTCGTCAGCATCCGTACGCTGGGCCTGACTGCTGCGCTATCTATCGCCATCGCCTCCATCGGAACCTCCTGTTGAGTTGAGGTCACCGTACGTTCCGGTGATGCGCGGTTCATCGGGCGACGGACCGAACCTGATCGAGCCCGAGCACGACCTGCCTCCTACCGTGGGAGGAGGACACGCTGCACTGGGGCGGCTACCGTGCGCCGATGAGGCGCGGATGGGCTCAGCGAGTGCGCAGTTTGATCGCGCGGCGCGGCGATCTCGCGCTCGCGGGCGTTGTTGTCGGGATCGGCCTGTTTGAGATCTGGATCGCGCCGATCACGCCACCGGGCTACAGCGGCCCTGCGTTGATCGCGACCGCGGGTGTGGCGGCGCTCGGCGCGGCGATCGTCTCGCGGCGGCGCATCCCGTGGCTCTCGCTGGGCGTGGTCGTCGCGGTGCTGACGGTGCAATGGGCATATGCACGCGGTGCCGAGGAGCTACCGAACGCCGCGTTCATCGCGATCCTCGCGCTCGCCTACACCACCGGAGCCCACGAGGAGCGTTCGCGCGGGCTGCTCGCGATGCTCGTCGCAGCCAGCGTCTTTCTCGTGCAAGACGGAATGGATCTCGAGGCCGGCTACCCCAGCGTGCGCCAAGACTTCGGCTTTTACATCCTGGTGTTCCTCGCCTGGGCAGCGGGCGTCGGAATCCGCGGCCTGCGCCAGCGCGCCGAGCAGCTCGAGCGCCTGACGATCCAGCTCGAGCACGAGCGCGAGCAGAGCGCGCGCCTGGCAGCGCTCGAAGAACGCACGCGCCTGGCGCGCGAGCTGCACGACGTCGTCGCGCACGGCGTCGCGGTGATGGTGCTGCATGCCGGCGCCGCGCGAAAGCTCGTCGACGCCGAGCCCGAGCGCGCGAAGTCGACGCTGCAGTCCGCCGAATGTTCAGGACGCCAAGCGCTGACGGAGCTTCGAAGGCTGCTCGGCGTCCTGCGCGACGAGTCGACGAGCGCTGAGCTGCGCCCGCCCGACAGCCTGCGAGACCTCAAGGAGCTCGTCGCGGCGCTGGGAGACAGCGGACTCGATGTCGAGCTGGTGGTCGAAGGCAGACCGCGCGAGCTCGCACCCGGGCTGGACCTCAGCGCCTACCGGATAGTTCAAGAAGCACTGACGAACACGCTCAAGCACGCGCAGGCCCAGCACGCGACCGTTCGCGTGCGCTACGCGCAGCGCCAGCTCGAGCTGGAAATCGCCGACGACGGCCACGGTCCCGATCACGCTGATGACAACGACACCGCCGGTCACGGACTCACCGGTCTGCGCGAGCGCGCCGCGCTCTACGGCGGCGAGCTGCACGCCGGATCCGCGCCCGACGGCGGGTTTCGCGTCTACGCGACGCTGCCGTTCGAAGGAGTCGGCGCATGACCGCGACAGCGATCCGCGTTCTCATCGCAGACGATCAGGCGCTCGTGCGCAGCGGACTCGCGCTCGTGATCGGCAGCGAACCCGACATGCAGGTGGCGGGCGAGGCAGCCGACGGACGCGAGGCACTCGCGCGCTGTCGGCAGCTGCAACCCGACATCGCGTTGCTTGACATCCGCATGCCCGGCCTCGACGGCCTCGAGGTCGCCCGCCGACTCATCCGCGACCAGCCGGCAATCCGCATCGCGATGCTGACCACCTTCGATCTCGACAGCTACCTCTACGAGGCGCTCAAGATCGGCGTCAGCGGCTTCTTTCTCAAAGACGACCCGCCCGAGCAGATCACCGCCGGCATCCGCGCGGTCGTTGTCGGTGCCGCGCTGCTCTCACCTTCCCTCACGCAACGAGTCGTCGCGCGCTACGTGCGCGGGCCTGCACCGGACGCGGTCGCCACCGAGCTCGAGCAGCTGACTGCGCGAGAACTCCAAGTGCTCTGCCTCATCGCCCGCGGCCTCAACAACACCGAGATCGCCCGCGAACTCCTGCTCGCAGAGACCACCGTCAAGACGCACATCGGCCACATCTTCGGAAAGCTCGGACTCCGCGACCGCGCACAAGCCGTCGTACTAGCCTACGAAAAAGGACTCATCAGCCCAGGCCAACCCAACTGACCCACGCATCCTCCCCACGTCATACCAACAGCGCTAGCGGCCGCCGCACCCCCGAACAGAGCACAACCTGCCTGGACTCCGCGCACGCGCACGCGCCGTCGGCTCTAACCCCCCAGAACCGGATTCGTGCCACGCCCACGTAACCGGGCGGCGAGCGTCCCAGATGACGTTCCTCTGTGGAGGCCGCTCGGTCGGCGCGTGCGCGGTGCGTCCCGCTAAGTGACCGGCGTACGGCCCCGCCCTCGGCAGTCGCCGGAGCCACAAGCAGACGTCAGCTTGCGTGTGGGTCGCCCGTCCGCAGGTAGTTGTCGACGTAGTGTGCGACAGGCTCAGCCGAGCCGGTGCCTACGACGTCACCGGACAGCTCGTCCACGAGGTACGGCGCATTCCCCGCGAGCGTCACATCGGACTCGGCAGCGCCGTAGTAGACGATCCAGCCTCGCTCGAAGCGATCGAGACGAGTGACGACGGGAGTCCATGAATCATCGGAGTCGCCTCCAAAGCCAGCGATGACGTCTTCGACCAGGGCGCGAGCGGCAGCTTCGTCCATACCTCACGCAGTCTGCCGCTTCTCGAGAAGTAGCGCGCGCAGCGCCCCGGTTGTCGTTCGGCTCAGGGACGAGCGGAGCGGTCCCGCTGAGCGACCGGCTTGTGGACCTGGCTCAGGCGTGAGCGCGACTACCGCAACCAGGATGAAACGAGAAGTGCGAGCGTCGCCTAGGGAAACGCCGCGATGTCGTCGAACGCGTAGTGGGACACGCATCGGAGAGCGAACTATGGTGCACTCGCTCGATGCTCGGTCAAAGAGGTCTGTTGTCGGCGAGCCCAAGTTGGACGCTTGGGCCCGCGTCGATGCGTACAGCGGGCTACCGAGCGGTTGAGCCCCGCGCCGCTCGCGAACCCGCCCAGACGGCGCCGCCTCCACGCAGCAGCAAGCCCGGACCAGCGGGTTAGCCAATGAGCGCTCCGCGCCGCTCAGTGATGCAGGGTGGTCGCGCCGACGCGCTCTTCGGGGCGCTCTGGCTCGCGGTCCTCGCGCTGCTGATGACGATGGCGTTCCTGTTGGCGGTGGCACCTGGCGTCCACCTCCTCCTCCGTCTGGGCGCAGCTATGGCGGCACTGCTCGCGGCGGCGTGGTTGCGCTATGAGTACCGCGCGACCTTCCCAGCAGAAGGTCGACTGCGGATCGACGTCACCGACGACGCGATCCAGTTGTTGATGCCCCACGACCGTAGCGACACGATCCGCAGAGCCGACGTCGAGCTGATCGTCATCCAGGAGAGCGTCTTCGGGGTCGACTTCATATGGGTCTACGGGCACGACGAGGAGCTCCTGGGCATCTGGACGACCAACTGGGTGCTTAAACCTCCTCAGCTGCTCATGCGCGTGCTCAAACGCCACGGATACCCGTACGCCCTGAGCCGGTGGAGGTATGGAAACCGACGCTTCTACCGCTCACCGGGACGCCCACCACGAGCTGACCAACCCCATGACGCATCGACCGGGGACCCATGAACACCCGTTCACCATCGCGCCTGACGCTGATGCGCACAGCCCGATCTCAACCGGCACTCGCCCCGGTTGAGGTTCGGATGTGGGACCGCCGCGGCCGGCCTCGGCGAGGGCCGTTCCGCGTCCCGCTGAAGGGCCGCTACCGGCCGCTCGGGAGTCGTGTGTGCGGAGACCGACTTCGTGACGTTCCGCGCGTCGTGCTATGGCGTGCTGGGCCTCGGGCGGGTCGTCCCGTCGACGAGCCCGCAGGCGGACGCGGGTCATGACAGAGCCGGCTC
>DASYVZ010000306.1:0-5706 GCA_035936515.1 Solirubrobacteraceae bacterium
GTCAGCGGCCGTCCGCTGCGCGCGGGCCAGCAGCACCCGCGCAGCCCCGTCCTCGGGCGCCCGGCGCACGACATCCGCGAGCAGCGCCACCCCGCGCCCCGCCTCTCCCACCCGCAGCAGGATCTCCGACGCCAGCACCGCCGCCGCCACGTGCCCCGCGTCATGGCGGAGGGCATCCACGCAGGCGGCATGCGACTCCTGCAGCGACTCGGCCTGCCAGTGCTCGAGCGCGCGCGCGAACGCGACATCCGCGGCTGACATGGGCACAACATTTACACAGTGCGTGGACGCAGGAGGGGCCGGCGAAACGGCGGCCCCCACGCATGCGAGGGCTGTCGATCGTGCGAGCTACGAAGCGCCCAAACCCTGGTAGATCGCCAGCGCGTCAGCCGGTGGCCCTCGCGGACCACCGCCGGTCCTTCCGGCCTGAAGGCTCAGCGCAGGGTGCCGCGGCGCGTGGCCGTGTAGCGGTTGACGACGTTCTCGCAGCCGCGCAGCTTGGGCTTCTTGTGGCCAGTGAAGACGGTGTCCCGGCCGGGGCCGCAGTCGATGTAGCCGCGGCCGTTGGTCAGCGCGTAGACGATGTCGTTGCCGCGGCCGCCGAAGACGCGCGTCTTGCCCTTGCCGCGCATGCGGATCTCGTCGTCGCCGTCCTGCCCGCGGATGACGTTGCGAAAGGCGCCGCCCTGCAGGTAGTCGTCGCCGGGCCCGCCGTAGATCTTGTTGAAGCCGCGGCCGCCGTAGATCGTGTCGTTGCCCGGGCCGCCCTTGAGCAGATCGGTGGCGCGATGGCCGGCCTCGGCCAGATGGCGGTCGCCCCAGATCACGTCGTCGCCCTCGGCGCCGTAGAGCCGGTCCGAGCCGCGTCCGCCGAGCAGGTTGTCGTTGCGCACTCCACCGGTGCGGTGGCCGCCGCGGTCGCCGACGATCGCCTTGATGCCCCTGCTGGGATCGATCACGGGGTCGGCTTCGATGACGCGCTCGCAGTTGCGGATCCGGCCCGCGCGCAGCGCCTGCGCGTTGGAGACGCCGCCGCGCATCGCGTAGGGGTTGATGACGATCGCGTCGTCGCCGGGGCCGCAGTCGACGCTGCCGACGGCGGTGCCGTTGTTGACGTAGACCGTGTCGTCGCCCTCGCCGGTGGTGATCCGATCTGAGCCGGAGTCCGAGTAGACGACGTCGCTGCCCGCACCGCTGTCGACCACGTCGGCGGCGCCGCCGGCGTGGATGAGGTCGTCGCCGTCGCCGCCGTAGAGCTGGTCGGGCGCCGCGCCGCCGTTGAGGATGTCGTTGCCCGACCCGCCGTGGAGATCGTCGGTGCCGAACCCGCCCGACAGCTGGTCGTGGCCGTTGCCGCCGTGGAGGACGTCGCCGCCCGAGCTTCCGTCGAGCAGGTCGTCGCCGTCGTTGCCGTAGAGCTTGTCGGGCCCCGTCGCGCCGTAGAGGCGGTCGGGACCGGGACCGCCGATGAGACGGTCCGGTCCTTCCAGGCCGAGCAGCGCGCCGCCGGAGGCGCGCGTCACCGTCAGGCGGTCGCCGCCCGGCAGGCCGAGCAGCGACGGCAGTGGGCCCGACGGAAGCGCGAAGATCTGCGGTGCCGCGGGCAGCCCGGGCACGGAGATGATGTTCGAGATCGGCGGCAGGCCCGGGACGAGCCCGGTCTTGGGCAGCTCGAGTGCCTGGGCGGGTGCCGCGACGCCGAGGGCGACCACGGAAGCAAGACCTGTGCGGCGCAGAAGACGTGGGAGAACCGGTGCCATGAACGGCTCATCGGCGTCTCGTGTGCGATGTTCAGCCGCCAAGCCGGCGAACCGGACACATGACGTACTTGACGCTGTGTCAGCGAAAGCCGGATCGACCGGCGGTGCCGCGGGCCGCCGCGGCGGTCTCAGACGTCGAGGTGGTCGCTGTCGCCTGACCGCCCGACCCGGCCCGCGCCACGATCTCGGCGGCATGACGCGTGTACGCGCCGAGGTCGAACACCGCGTCGAGATCGAGCCCGAGCTCGGGCTGCGCTTCGAGCAGCTCGCGCAGGGGCACGCGCGTGTCCCAGGCGCGTTGCGCCGCCTCCTGCACGACGCGGTAGGCGTCGTCGCGCGAGGTCCCGGCCTCAACGAGCGCCAGCAGCACGCGCTGCGAGAACAGCGCCCCGCACGTCAGGTCGAGGTTCTCGCGCATCCGGTCCTCATGCACGACCATCCCGCGCACGACCCGCACAGCGAGCGCCTGCAGGTAGTCGAGCAGGATCAGCGAGTCCGGCAGGATCACGCGCTCGGCGCCGGAGTGCGAGATGTCGCGCTCGTGCCACAGCGCGACGTTCTCGACGGCCGCTGAAGCGTTGCCGCGCAGCACGCGTGCCAGCCCCGTGATCCGCTCGGTCGTGATCGGGTTGCGCTTGTGGGGCATCGCGCTGGAGCCCTTCTGCCTGCCGCTGCGAAACGGCTCCTCGACCTCGCGCACCTCGGTGCGCTGCAGGTGGCGGATCTCCGTCGCGAAGCGCTCGAGGCCGGCGCCGGCCAGCGCGATCGCCTGCAGCAGCTCGCCGTGACGATCGCGCGCGACGACCTGCGTCGAGACCGGCTCGCGCTCGAGCCCGAGCCGCTCCAGGACCCTCAGCTCGAACTGCGGCGACGTCGCCGAGTACGTCCCCACCGCGCCCGACACCGCGCCCACGCTCACCTGTGCGAACGCGCGCTCCAGGCGCTCGACGTTGCGCGCTCCCTCCATCGCGAAGCCCGCGAGCTTCACGCCGAACGTCGTCGGCTCGGCGTGCACGCCGTGGGTGCGCCCGACGCAGACGGTGTCGACGTGCTCGCGCGCGCGCTCGGTCAGCGCCGCGACGTAGTCGCGCGCACCGCGCAGCACGATCTCGCCGGCCGCGCGCAGCTGCAGCGCGGTGGCGGTGTCGAGCACGTCGCTGGAGGTCAGCCCGAAGTGAATCCAGCGGCCGGCGTCGCCGGCCGAGGCGCTGAGCACGTCGACGAACGCCGCGACGTCGTGGTCGGTGATCGCCTCGCGCTCCTGCACGGCCTGCACGGTGAAGGTGGCGGCGCGGATCGCTTCGAGCTCGGCCTGCGTCGGGCCGTGCATCGCCTCGCAGGCGGCAACCTCGACGCGGCGCCAGGCCTGCATACGCGCTTCGTCGGTCCACAGGGCGCCCATCTCGGGGCGGGTGTAGCGCTCGATCACGGCTCAGCTGCGCAGGATCCGCAGCGCCAGGTGCCCCGCGTTCTTCGCGTTGTCCAGCCCCACGCCGGCGACCGGCACGCCGGGCGGCATCTGCACCACCGACAGGATCGCGTCCAGACCGCCCATCGCCGATAGTCGGCTGGACAGCGGCACGCCGATCACCGGCAGGTCGGTGTGCGCGGCGGCGACGCCCGGCAGGGCGGCCGAGAGGCCGGCGCCGGCGATGATCACGCGCAGGCCTCGCATGCGGGCGTTCTGGCAGTACTCCGCGACGACCTCGGGCTCGCGATGGGCGGACATCACGCGGAGCTCGTGATGCACTCCCGCGTCGCGCAGGACGCTGGCGGCGCCGTCCATGACGTCCATGTCGGACTTCGAGCCCATGATGATCCCCACGCGCGGCGCGTCGATCTCGATCTCCGCCAGCTGTACGGCGACCTCCGTCTCGGTCGCCGGCTCGGCCTGCTCGCTCATCGGCCCGCCCTTCGGTTCGTTGTCGGATGCTCCCAGCCCGGCCGCCGGTTCGACGCCGGAGAGCCGGTCCCGCCGAACGCGAACGTCCGTAGCGTAGAGCCAATCGTCGACACCATAACTGCGGCGCGATCACCTGTGGTAACGTGCAGCCATGCAGGTTACCATCGATAAGGCAGGACGCCTGGTCATCCCAAAGCCATTGCGGGATCGGGTGGGCCTACAGCCTGGTCCGGTCGAGGTCGTCATCGACGGTGCCGCACTGCGCGTCGAACCAGTCGCGGCCGAGTCGCTCGTCGAGCGCGGCGACCTGCTCGTCATTCCCGCGGCCGGAAAGCCGATCGGCGCAGATGTCGTGCGCGCGCTGCGCGATGGCGACCAGCGCTGAACCGGAGTTGCTCGTCGACACGAGCGTCGCCGTGGCGCTTACGGTCGCCGATCACGAGCATCACGACGATACGTTCAAGCGAGTGCGGGGCAGGCGCCTCGGCCTCGCCGGTCATGCGGCGTTTGAGACCTTTTCGGTCCTCACGCGCCTGCCGGCACCCGCGCGCCGCACGCCGGCGACCGTAGCCCGGCTGCTCGCGAAGAGCTTTCCCCACTCGAGGTTCCTGAGCGCCGAGGGGAGCGGGTCACTGCTCGGGCGACTCGACTCGATCGGCATCGCCGGCGGATCGGCCTACGACGCGCTGGTGGGCGCAGCGGCAGCGGAGCATGCGCTGAAGCTCGCCACCCGCGACCGCAGAGCCCTCGAGACCTATCGAGCGCTCGAGGTCGAGGTGGAGTTCTTCTCCTGACCGATCGTCAGGCGCGCGTCGCACCCACCGCACGCAGGGCGATGTCTCCCCGCAGCTGACAACCTGCGAAGTCGATCTCGGCCGCGGCGGCATATGCGGCGTCGCGGGCGGCGGCCGGCGTCGGCCCAAGCGCGGTGACGTTGAGCACGCGTCCCCCCGCCGTGACGATCGCGCCGTCCTCGCGCCGCGCCGTGCCCGCGTGCGTCACCTCGACGCCGTCGCGCGCCGCCTCGTGCAGGCCGCAGATGACGTCGCCGGTCGACGGCGCCGCGGGATAGCCGGCGCTTGCGAGCACGAGCGTCACCGCCCAGTTGTCGTCGAAGTCGAGCTCGACTCCTGCCAGCCCGCCGCCGCCCGGTCGCGCCGCCGCGGCGAGCAGCTCGTAGGCGTCCGAACGCAGGCGCGGCAGCACGGCCTGCGTCTCGGGGTCGCCGAAGCGCACGTTGTACTCGAGCACCTTCGGCCCGTCGGCGGTGAGCATGATCCCCGCGTAGAGGACGCCGTGAAACGGCGTGCCACGTTCGCGCAGCAGGTCGACGACCGGCTGGCAGGCGAGCGCGGAGATCTCCGCCACCTGCTCGGGGCCGATGCCCGGCACCGGCGAATAGGAGCCCATCCCGCCGGTGTTCGGCCCCTCGTCACCATCGAAGATCCGCTTGTAGTCCTGGGCGGGCGCCATCGCCAGCGCGCGCTCGCCGTCGCAGAGCGCCAGCAGCGAGAGCTCCTCGCCGGCGAGGCAGTCCTCGATGACGACGCGCCCGGTGCCGAAGCGGCGCGCGACGAGGAAGTCCTCCAGCGTCGCCCGCGCCTGCGCCTCGTCGCGGGCGATCACGACGCCCTTGCCCGCCGCGAGGCCGTCGAACTTCAGGACGACCGGGTAGCGCTCGATGGCCGCCATCCCGGACTCGACGTCCTCGACGGCGCTCCAGCGCGCGGTCGGCACGCCGGCCGCCTCCATGACCTCCTTGGCGAACGCCTTCGAGCCCTCCAGGCGGGCGGCCGCCGCGCTCGGGCCGAAGGCGGCGATGCCGCGCGCACGCAGCTCGTCGGCGAGGCCCGCGACGAGCGGCGCCTCCGGACCGACGACGACGAGGTCACAGCCCTCCTGCTGCGCGGCATCGGCGAGGCCGGCGACGTCGTCGACGGCGATCGACAGCAGCCGCGCGTCCTCGCCGATACCCGGGTTGCCCGGGGCGCAGAGCAGCTCGGGCCGCGCGGCAGAGCGCTTGAGCGCGCGCACGAGCGCGTG
>DASYVZ010000307.1:0-10284 GCA_035936515.1 Solirubrobacteraceae bacterium
CGCGGCGTCGACGGTCGCGTCCACGTCGATGCCGGCCTGCGCCGTCTCGGGCGTGAGCGTGAACGTGCTGTCGCCGTACGTCGCCTTCACCGGCTTGGCGACCTCGCCGTCGAGCTCGCTCTGCACGCGCTCGCGCGCGGCTTCGCGGTCGAGCCCCCCAACATCGACGTCAGCGATCTGCACGCCGTCTGCAATGACGTCCTCGCTCGTGGCGTCGATGACGAGCACGGCAGCGGCGAAGAGGACGAGCAGCGAGACGACGACGGCGATGACGATGGCGAGGATGTGGGTCATGGCCTCCATCTACTCTACTCCCGCCAGCGTTCATCACGTCGAAACACGCAGGGCACGCCGAGGAAACCCGCATCCCGGACGATGCCTGCCATGAACCCCGGGGTCGTCATCGTCGGTGGAGGGATCGCCGGCCAAGCGGTCTGCGAGGCGCTGCGCGAGCGCAACGCGGACCTCGCGATCACGCTCATCTGCGGCGAAAGCAGCGCGCCCTACGACCGCGTCCGGCTCTCGGAGATCCTCGTGAGCGGCGAGGATCCGCAGACGCTGCAGCTGCGTCCGCCCGAGTGGTACGCCGACCACGATGTCGAGCTGCTCGTCGACCGCAGGGTCACGTGGGTCGACCCCCAGCGCCGCGTGCTCGGCCTCGACGACGTCGAGGAGCTGGCGTTCGACAAGCTCGTCCTCGCCACCGGGTCGCAGCCGCTCATGCCGCCGATCCCCGGCATCGGCCTCGTCGGCGTGCACCCCTTCCGCGACCCCGGCGACTGCGACGCGATCCGCCTGGCCGCCGCGGAGGGCGCTGTGGAGCGGGCCGCGGTCATCGGCGGCGGGCTGCTCGGCCTCGAGGCGGCGCGCGGCATCGCCGCGCAGGGCTGCGCCGTGACGGTCGTGCACCTGCTCGACCGCCTCATGGAGCGCCAGCTCGACGCCGGCGCCAGCGCGCTGCTCGCCCCCGCGCTGCAGGACCTCGACATCGATGTCGAGTTCGACCGCAGCACCCAGCAGATCATCGGCCCCGACCGCGCCCACGGGCTGCGCTTCAGCGACGGTTCGGAGCTCATGGCCGACCTCGTCGTCGTCTCGATCGGCATCCGTCCCGAGACCGAGCTCGCACGCTCGATGGGGATCGTCTGCGACCGCGGGATCATCGTCGACGACGCGATGAACACGAGCCTGCCGGGCGTGCTCGCCGTCGGCGAGTGCGCGCAGCACCGGGGCATCGTCTACGGGCTCGTGGCGCCGATCTACGACCAGGCGCGTGCCGCCGCCGCGACGCTGACGGCGATCGCCGGCATCGAAGCCGCAGCGAACGGGCTGTATCTCGGCTCGGTGATGAGCGCGAAGCTCAAGGTGGCCGGGATCGACCTCGTGTGCGCCGGTGACGCGGTCGGCGACCTCGAGGCCGTCGTCACCGATGCGGCGACCGGGGTCTACCGCAAGCTCACCGTGCGCGATGGCCGCGTCGTCGGCACGGTCCTGCTGGGCGACACTCGCGGCGCGGAGTCGCTCGTGGCCGCCGTCCGCGCCGGCGACCTCGTCGACAACCCGCTGCAGGCGCTCGCCGATGCGTCGCTGGCCGGGCCCGGCGACCTGCCCGACACCGCGCAGATCTGCGACTGCAACGGCGTCTGCAAGGGTGCCCTCGTGCAGGCGGTCACCGAGGGTGGCTGCGCGACGCCGCGCGAGGTCATGGCCGTCACCCGCGCGGGCACGGGCTGCGGCTCGTGCCGGCCCGCGGTGATCGAGATCGTCGCGGCCGCGACCGGCGGACTCAGCGACGAGCCGGCCTACCTGTGCCCCTGTCGCAAGCAGACGCGCGAGGGGCTGGCGTCGCAGATCCGCGAGGAGGGGCTCGCATCGGTCTCCGACGTGGCGGCCGCCTGCGGCACCGGGCGCGAGTGCGGCGCCTGCAAGCCGGCGCTCGCCTACCTCGTCTCGGAGGTCTGCGCCAATCAGCATCGCGAGGAGCGCGACGCGCGCTACATCAACGACCGGGTCCACGCGAACATCCAGCGCGACGGGACGTTCTCGGTCGTCCCGCGGATGTACGGCGGCGTGACGACGCCCGACGAGCTGCGCCGGATCGCCGACGTCGCCGACAAGTACGAGGTCCCGATGGTGAAGGTCACCGGCGGCCAGCGCCTGGACCTGCTCGGCGTGCGCAAGCAGGACCTGCCCGCGATCTGGCGCGATCTCGGGATGCCGTCGGGCCACGCCTACGCCAAGGCCGTGCGGACGGTGAAGACCTGCGTCGGCACGGACTTCTGCCGCTTCGGCCTCGGCGACGCAATCGGCCTCGGGATCGAGATGGAGAAGGCGTGGGAGGGGCTGCACACGCCGCACAAGGTCAAGTCCGGCGTCTCGGGCTGCCCGCGCAACTGCGCCGAAGCGACGATCAAGGACATCGGCTGCGTCGCCGTCGAGGGCGGCTGGCAGGTCCGCGCCGGCGGCGCCGCGGGCGGCAACGTGCGCGAGGCCGACATCCTGGCCACGGTCGAGACGCGCGCGGAGGCGCTGCGGGTCGCGACGACCTTCCTGCAGTTCTACCGCGAGAACGCCGACTACAAGGAGCGCACGTACGACTTCATCCCGCGCCTCGGCCTCGACAAGGTGCGCGAGATCGTGCTCGGCGAGGCGTCGGGGGCGGCGCTGCGCGAGCGCCTGCGGATCGCGAAGGCCGCGACGGCCGACCCTTGGCTCGAACGCGACGACCCGTACCACCCGCGCCAGTTCGACGACCTCGAGTCGCCTGAGGAGCCGGCGCTCGTCGGCCCGCCCGCCGGAGCGCAGCTATGACCGTCGCGACGAGCATGTACGCCTGCCGCGTCGACGACGTGCCGCTCGGCGAGGGGCGCGCGATCACGCTCGACGGCCGGCGGATCGCGATCTTCCGCTCGGGCGCCGGCTGGTTTGCGCTGGACGCCGCCTGCCCGCACCGCGGCGGCCCGCTGGCCGACGGCATCGTCTGCGACAACGCCGTCATCTGCCCGCTGCACGACCGTCGCTACGAGCTCGCCAGCGGTACAGCGCTCAACGCTGACGACGCCGTCGTCGCGCACAGCGTGCGGTTGCGCGGCGATCGCGTGTTCGTGAGGCTCGCCGTGGCGGAGCACGTCGCCGGCTGACGCGGGGGCGGCCGCACTTCGCGAATTCGCGCTGCGGCGGTAGTCTGCCGCCCACAAGAGGACCGTGCCCAACCGGGCCTAGGAGGAACGACATCAGCATGGCACGACCGATCATGCTCGGCATCGTGGGTGATTCGGCGTCTGGCAAGACGACGCTGAGCAAGGGACTCGTGCGCCTGCTCGGCGAGGGCGCGGTCACGCACATCTGCACCGACGACTACCACAAGTACGACCGCCGCCAGCGCGCCGAGCGCGGGATCACGCCGCTGAACCCCGAGTGCAACTACCTGGACATCATGGCCCAGCACCTGCAGTGCCTGCGCCTGGGTGAGCCGATACTCAAGCCCGTCTACCAGCACCACGACGGCACGTTCGGCCCGCTCGTCTACGTCGCGCCCGAGAGCTTCACGGTCATCGAGGGCCTGCTCGGCTACCACACCGCGGAGATGCGCTCGGCCTACGACGTGCGCGTCTACCTCGATCCGCCCGAGTCGCTGCGGCGCCAGTGGAAGGTCGACCGCGACTGCTCCAAGCGCGGCTACACGACTGACGAGGTGCTCGCCGATCTCGATCGCCGCGAGCCGGACTCCGAGGCCTTCATCCGCCCGCAGCGACGCAACGCCGACATGGTCGTCTGCCGGATGGAGAACCGCGACGACCCGTTCGTCCTCGATGCCGAGTTGACGCTGCGCGACAGCCTGCCGCCCCCCGATCTCAGCCCGTTCGTCGAGGAGAGCGACGGCCTCATCACGATGGAGGAGCGCGACAGCGAGTGCCAGCTCTTCATCCCTGGCGCCCTGCCGCGCGAGCGCGCCGCGGCGATCGAGGAGTGCATCTGGGACCGTATGCACTTCGCCCGCCACCTGCGCTCGGAGGCGCTGGGCGAGTTCACCGTCGGCAACGACGTGCACCGCTCGGAGTCCCTGGCGCTCGTCCAGCTGCTGATCCTCTATCACCTGACGACCGCGCGGGCGCGCGTGTCGCTCGGGGAGCCGGAGGTCGACGACCACGCGACGCAGGCGGCCTAGCGCCGGCATCGTGCCGGAGCGTGCCGCCTGTGCCGCGCCACGCGCTGCATTCCGCCACGAGCGTGCGACGGATCAGGCGACGAGCACGGGCGTGCCGGTGCTCACACGCTCGAACAGGTCGATCACGTCGGCGGGAGACATGCGGATGCAGCCGTGGGAGGCGGCGGTCCCCAGCGAGCCGGCGCTCGCCGTGCCGTGGAAGCCGACCGAGCCGTTGATGCCGATCCAGCGCGCGACCAGCGGGTTGCGGGGGTCGCCGCCGGGGATCGTCTGCCCCGCGAGATCGCCGGCCCACTCGGACTGCGGCACGTTCCAGGCCGGGTTCTTCTGCATCGTCTGCACGACGTAACGGCCCGTCGGCGTCGGGTACTCGGCGGTGCCGACGGCGACGGTGTAGGTCTTGACGAGGTTGCCGCGCCGGAACACGCGCGCCTGCTTGGCGTCGCGGGAGACGGTGACGGCGATCGGCTGGGAGTCCCAGACCGCGTTGGCGTTGACCTTGGGCGGCACCTCGACGGTCTTGGCGCGCAGCGTGCGCTCGTCGGTGCTGCTCGTCATCCGGCGCATGAGGCGCGCGACGAGCGCGTCGCGAGCGGCCAGCCTCCGGCCGGGGCGACTGTGGCTGACCGAGACGCTCGTGAGCGTGATCGTCATCGCGGAATCGACGGGGTTGCGCGCCTGCTCCTTGGCGATGCGCTCGACGAAGCGACGCACCGCGAGGCGGTCGGCGACCGCCTTGACCGGGACGTCCTGGTCGAGCCTCGCGCCGGTGAGCTTGCGCCAGCCCCGGGTGATGAAGGATCCCTGCCGGCCCTCGACATAGGCGCGCTTGACCGCCGTCTCGACGTCGACGCGGACGCCGGCCTCTGACGGCGTGAGCGTGTAGCGCTTCTCGCCGACCTGCATGTACGCCGGCCGGGCGATGAGCGAGCGCACGCGGTCCTGCGCGCGCTTCGTCGCCTCTTCGCGCGTCAGCCCGCCGACGGAGACGCCGCCGACGCGCGCGCCCTGGGGCAGCTGCTCGGACGCGCTGCCGTCGGCGAACGCGAGCGCGCCGATGCTGCCGGCACCGAGGACGACGAGCAGCGCGACAGTGATGAGGAGGATGCGACTCATGAGGATCGGGGGTTCGCGAGGTGATGCCCCGAATCGAGCACATCCACCGGCGCAGCGCTCAGGTTAGACGCAACGCGCGTTCGCTTCTGCGGTTGGTGGCGCGGTTGCAGGACGGTTGGCGCGTCGGGCGTGCCCTGGGGCGGCCGTGGGCTTGGGAGCCGTGCGGCCCCGAGCGCTATCCCGTCACCGCCCGCACCAGCCGCATGTAGCCGTAGCGGTGTCCTGATCGGTTGGGGTGATAGCTCTCACTCGTCGGGCTGCTGAGTCCGTTGATCCACTCGCTCGATGAGCACACGGCGTGCCCGACGAACGGCGCGATCGCGTCCTTGAAGCTGAACTGGGGACCGGCGTTGGCCGCCGCCGTGCGGATCTTGTCGCGCAGCAGGTCGGCGGTGGCGTTGAGCCGCGTCATCTCGGCAGACGAGAAGTACGTTCCGGCGTTGCAGTCCTCGCCCATGAACAGCCGCGGATAGGACAGCGGGATCACCGTCGCGTGCGGCGCGCGGCGCCTGATCTCGTTGTTGACGCTCTCGAGCTGCCCGGGCAGCGTGTTGTTGATGTAGGCCTGGGCCTTGTCGATCTCGGCGTTGCAGTTAGCGGCCCACCATGGCTTTGCGCACTCGGTGATGACGCGCGAGAAGCCTGCGTCGTTGCCGCCGATCGTGATCGAGACCCACCTCGTGTCGGTCGTGAGCGAGCTGACCTGCGAGCCGAGGACGTCGGTTGTCTTCGCGCCGCCGCACGCCGCCAGCACGACATCGGTGTTGGCGCGCTCGGCGTCGATGATCTTCGCGTACGAGTACTGCGAGCGCTCGCATGCGGTGTCGTAGTACTCGCGGGTGCCCGTCCCCGACGAGAACGAGTCGCCAAGCGCCACGTACCGCTCACCCGCGGCCGCCGAGCTCCCGCCGGCGAGGCAGAGCGCCAGCGCGCAGCCCGTCGCCTTGAACATCCTTCCGAAGAACACGTCGCGTCTCCCCTGTCGTGGCAGGCGGAATTGATACACGTCGAGCGCTGCGCCGTCCAACGCAAGCGCGCTCGCGCGTGAACCACGGCAACGGTTGGTGCGTCAGACGATGTCGGTGAGGATCTCGACGAGTGATTCCTTGAACTGGCGGCCGGCGAGCATCTTGCACTCATCCAGGGCAGCGGTTCGGTTCATCGGCGGGCTGTAGGGGCGGCTGATCGTCATTACGTCCCAGCTGTCGGCGAGCGCGATGATGGCGGCGCCTTCGGGGATCGCGGCGCTCGCGAGCGCGTCGGGATAGCCGCGTCCGTCGGGGCGTTCGTGATGCCAGCGGATCCACTGCGCCTGCTCGGGCGTCAGCACGCCTTCGACGATCGTCGCGCCAAGCGCTGCGTGCTCTTTGACGCGTGCATACTCCTCGGCGTCCAGCCGCTCGGGTTTGAGCAGGATCGAGTCGGGGATCCCGATCTTTCCCACGTCATGCAGCAGCGCGGCCTCGTGCAGCAGCCGCGTCTGTTCGTCGGGCCATCCGAGGCGAAGCGCGATCGTGCTCGCGAGCTGTGCGACGCGATCGGAGTGCTGACGTGTCATCGGGTCCTTCGCGTCGATCGCGCGGGCCAGCGCGCGCAGGCCGGCGATCGCTTGGCGCTGGCTGCGGCGAGTCTCCAGGTCGAGGCGCTCGAATTCCGCCGTGTTCGCGATGTGCGCGGCGATCACGCCCGACAGCAGTTGCAGCAGCGCCGCGTGCCCGTCGTCAAACGCGCTGCACCTGCCCGACGACACCTTCAGGACGCCGACGACGGTCGCGTGGTGGCGCAGGGGCACGCATAGCATCGAGCGCGCCCCCACGGCCCGGCACTTCTCGACGTCGACGCGGTCGTCGTGCTCGGCGTCGTCGCAGCGCAGCGTGGCGCCCTCACGCAAACACCTGCCGGAGAGACTGCCGGCGATCTGCAGCCGCAGCCCGACGTGTGGCGCCGCGGCGCCGGTGGCCGCGCGATACACGAGTTCCTCGCCGTCCGGCAGCTCCACGATGGCGGCGTCGGCGTCCGTCATGTCCGCGGCGCGGGCGGCGACGAGTCCCATGACCTCGACCAGATCAAGGCGCGTGGCCACGATCTCGTTTTGGAATTCCACGATGCGCAGCAGCCGCTGCCGGGACAGCCCCGGGGCCTGCGCGGACATTGTCACCGACACTTGAGGCGCATCGGCCCGGCGATCTGCAGCTTTAGCGCATCGTGCTCGCGATGGCCATCTCGCCGGTCGGGGCCTATCCGACCTCCGCCGGCGCCACCAACCTCCGCACGTCGACCTCGCCCACGAGCCGATCCACCTTCTGGGGATCGATCAACCCCGCGCCGAGCCGCTGGACGGACTCCGCGCCGCACGCGACACCGAAGCGCAGGCACTCGGCCGGTGACTCGCCGCCGTAGCGCGCGGCGATGTAGCCGGCGAGGAACGCGTCGCCGCCACCGACGGTCGCGACCGCCTCGCGTCGTTCGATGTACACCCGGTACAGCCGCTGCTCGCCGTCGTCGACGACCTGGGCAAAGCAGCCGTCGGGTACGGTCATGATCGCCTCCTCAGCACCGAGCGTCGCGATCTCGCGCACGGCGATGATGCGGTCCTCGTCGTCGTTGAACTCGTGGCCGACGAGCTCCTCGGCCTCGAGCACGTTGGGCGATACGACGTGGGGCTCGGCGCGCACCGCGTGGCGCAGCGGGTCGCCGTCGGTGTCGATGATGACTACGAGCCCGAGCTTGCGCAGCTCCTTGATCAGCCCCGCGTAGACGTCGGCGTCGACGTTGCGCGGCAGCGATCCGGCGAAGACGACGATCGCCGCGCCGCGCGCCAGGTACATGAGCTTGTCGCGGAAGAGCTCGAGCTCGCGCCCGCTGACGGCCGGGCCGCGCTCGTTGATCTCCGTCTGCTCGCCGTTCGTCGGGTCGAGCACCGCGGTGTTCGTGCGCGACTCCTCGCGGATGCGGACAAAGTCGTTGAGGATCGACTCATCGGTCAGCGCCTCGACGATCCGCGTGCCGGTCGCGCCCCCCGCGAATCCCGTCGCGATGACCGGCTGGCCGAGCGTCTTGAGCGTGCGCGCGACGTTGACGCCCTTGCCGCCCGGCAGCGTCGTCTGCTCGACGGTGCGGTGGCGGCGGCCGAGGCGGAAGTTGGGCACCGAGAGCGACTTGTCGATCGCGGCGTTGAGGGTGACGGTGATGATCATGGGACCGTTGACTCCTCCCGCCGCCGCGCCCGCCGGTGCTCTGCGTCGAGCGCCCGCCGGCGGTTGAGCGCCCGGCGGCGTAACAACAGAAGTGGGAGGCTACAGACCAGCAGCAGGACGAGGGCGATGATCGTCTGCGAGCGCCGCAGCATGTCGTCCAGCCGCGCGCCGAGGCTCGACTCGGCGACCGGCCGCGCCGTCACGACCGGCACGCGAGCGAGCACCTCCTCGCCGCCCCGCACGATCGCGGTCCCGACGCGCGTGCCGCGCGGCAGCGGCCCGTCGACCTCCGTCGGCAGGCCGACCACTGTGGTCCTCGTGCGCGTTCCCGAACGCAGGACGCGCTTGACGGTGTCGCCGGCGATGACGTCGACCGTCTCTTCTCCGCGGTACTGCAGACCGACGCGGCCGAGCACGCGCCCCTCCGGCAGCACGGTCCGCGCGTTGTAGCTGTCGAGGCCGTAGCGCAGCAGGGCGAGCGAGTCCGCGTCGCGGGCACGCTCGCTGGGCTCGCCGAGCACGACGCTGATGACCGTCACGCCGTCGCGGCTGGCGGAGCCGACGAGGACGCTGCCGGCGCGACGGGTGCTGCCGGTCTTCACGCCGTTGACGGCGTCGACTCGGCGAACGAGCAGGTTGCGGTTCAGGACCGTCCGGTCGATCGAGCCGCTGCGCAGCGTCGCGACCGGCAGGTCGACGGTGCGCCGGAAGAAGTCATGGCGGCGCAGCCGGACCGCGAGGCGGGCGAGATCGCGCGCCGTGGAGTAGTTCTCCGGGTCGTCGAGGCCGATCGGGTTGGCGAAGTGCGTGCCGCTCAGGCCGAGCGCCGTGGCGCGGCGGTTCATCTCGGTGACGAAGGCCTCGGTCGATCCCATCGTGCCGACCGCGAGCGTCGCGGCAGCATCGTTGGCGCTCGGCAGCAGCGCCGCGCGCAGCAGGTCGCGGACGCTCATGCGCTCGCCGCTGCGCAGGCCGATCTGCGACTCGGCGGGCGAGGCGTCGTAGTCGGCCGCGCTGAAGACGTCGTCGAGGTCGTTGCGCTCGAGCGCGACGAGCACCGTCATGAGCTTCGTCGTGGAGGCGATCTGGCGGCGCTGGTCGGCGTTGTGGGCGAGCAGCACGTCTCCGGTCGTGGGCTCCATCAGGATCGCGGACTTGGCGCCCTTGAGGTCCGGCGCGCCCGGCGGCATCTGGGCCGGCGCGACCGGCGCCACCAGAAGCAGCGCGAGCAGCGCGCCGAGTAGGGCGAAGCGAGTCTTCAACGCGCGAGCTTGAGCGTCTGGCCCGGTTTGAGCCCGCTGGGATCGATGCTGGGATTGAGCTCGAGCAGGCGCTCGGTGGAGATCCCGGCCCGCTCGGCGATCGACGTCGGAGTGTCGCCCGGCCGGACCTTGTCGAAGCGACCCGACGAAGACGCCGTCGCCGGCGTCGTGCTCGTGCTGGTGCTGGTCGTCGCGGTGGTGCTCGTGCGCGCCGGGCGATCGACTGCTCCGGCCGGCGCGTCGCCCCCACCGCTCGTGACGATCACCAGAAACGTCCCGACGATCAGCAGCGCGAGCAGAGCCGGCAGCACGTAGTACTGAAGATCGATCTCCTCCATGCCGAACGGAGCATACGGGGATGGCGCGTCGGCGTTCGGGTGCTTCGCTCACGCCAGTGACCATGCCGCCTCCCGCAGGCGCTCGACCTCGGCGCGCGCGGCCTCGGCCGGTGCGGCGCCCGTCGACTCGTGCGCGAAAGCGATCGAGCGCGAGGCGCTGACGAGCCCGGCCGCGCGGCCCGGCGCGAAGGCCGGCGCGAGGT
>DASYVZ010000308.1:0-2907 GCA_035936515.1 Solirubrobacteraceae bacterium
GGGCCGCCGACCGCAAGCACGAGCGGCCCGCGCGCGCGCCACGCCAGCCGCTCGCCCAGCTCGAGCAGCGCCTCGGCATCCTCGCGTGCGGCTCCCGATTGCGCCGGGTCGTCGAGCTGCTCCGCCCGCAACAGCGCGACCTTCGAGCGGACGAGCGCGCGGTAGGTCGCATAGAACGCGATCAACGCGTCGCTGCCGGGATCCCCGCCGGCGTCGCGATAGGCGGCGGCGAGCCGCCGTGCGCACGCGCCGGCCCCGAGCCGCTCGAGGTCCATCACGAGGAACGCGAGGTCGTCGGCGACGTCGATCTCGCGCAGGCTGGGATCGAACTCGAGGCGGTCGACGATCGCGACCGGCTGCTCGAGCACCACGTGCTCGGCACGCAGGTCGCCGTGTACGTCACGGACGTGGCCGGCCGCGGCGCGGGCGACGATCTCCTCGCGGCGGGCGACGAGGAAGGCATCGGTGAAGCGCTCCGCGGCGAGGATCCGTCGAGCGGTGGCGTCGTCGGCGAGCGCAAGCAGCTCGCGCGCGTTGCCATCGCACGCCCCTTTGACGTCGTCAAGCGGATCGGTCGGCGCGAGTGCGTCCGCTTTCGCGTGAAAGTCCGCGAGCCGCCGGGCGACCGCGCGCAGGTCCTCGTCGCGCAGCTCCCCGCGCCCTACGAGCGAAGCCATCGTCTGCCTCTCGTCGAAGCGCCGCATCTCGATCGCGTACTCGACGGCGTCCGGCGCGTCGGCCCGCGCCAGCACGTAGCGGCCCTCCCGCACGACGACGCCCCGCACGTTCATGTCCAGCGACCCCGCGAGGGCGCGGTTCGCCCGAACCTCCTCGTGGCAGACCGCCCTGCGGCGCTCGAGCGTGCTGAAGTCCAAGAACGCCATCCGCACAGGCTTCTTGACCTTGTAGGCGCGGTCGCCCGCGAGGAACACCCAGGCCGAGTGCGTCTCGCACATCGTCACCTCCGGCGCGCCTGGATAGAAGCCGCTGCGGCTCATGGCCTCGGCGACGGGAAGCGGAGGCGACAGGTCGGACACGCGGCGCGGTCCCTACCCGCCGCTCACGCCGAAGGAACCTCGTCGGGCCGTGCGATGCACAATTGCATCCTGTCGCGCGAGCGATACCCTCAACGGGCGGCCGTCGACTCTGTCGCGGCTCGACGAGGACGCGATCGCTCACCTGTCCGGGGCGAACCGCGCCTGCCGCGCGCGAGGGGTGCATCTCGCGCTGCTGATCGGCGTCGGTGCCGCGCGCGACGAGCTGGCGCACGTTCTGGGTCGCGCCGGGCTCAACACGGTCGCACGTGACCGGTGAGCCGCGCGGCATCCGCGCTCGCCGAGCCCCTCACCCCTAGCTCCTCACGAGCATCCGGCCCCGCGACCGTCTCGACACGGCACCCGAGCGGCCTGCAAGCATCCCGCCGATGAGCGCAGGCGCAGGAGACATCGTGCGGGCGTCGAGTGCCCTGTCGTCGCGGCTGCCGTGGCCGCTCGGCGTGCTGGCCCGCCTGGCGTACAACTACCGGTGGGCTTGGCTCGCCGACGGGCCGGACGTGTTCCGCGACGTCGACCCGGCGCGCTGGAGCGCGTGCGGCCGCAACCCGGTGCGCCTGCTGCAGGAGACCTCAGCCGAGACGCTGCTGCGCGCGGCCGGGAACGCGTCGCTCGTCGCGCGCGCCGAGCAGCTCGAGGCGGCCCTGATCGAGGACCTCGCGCGGCCCGCCGCAACGGACGTAGCCGACGAGGAACACCCGATCGCCTTCTTCTGTGCGGAGTACGGGCTGCACGTGTCGCTGCCGATCTACGCCGGCGGCCTCGGCGCCCTCGCGGGCGACATCCTCAAGGAGGCCTCCGACCGCGCGCTGCCCCTCGTCGCCGTCGGGCTCATGTATCGCCACGGCTACTTCCGCCAGCGCGTCGACCACACCGGATGGCAGCAGGAGTACTGGGTGCCGACCGACCCCGAGCGGTCGCCCGCGGTGCTCGTCACCGGCGGCGACGACCGCACGCCGCTGCGAATCCGCGTGCCGATCGGCAGAGACGACGTGGTGGCGCAGGTGTGGCGGGTCGACGTCGGGCGCGTCGCGCTGTTCCTGCTGGACACCGACGTGCCGGAGAACACGCGCGTCACGCGGTGGATCACGACGCGCCTGTACGACAGCGACCCGGAGACGCGCCTGGCGCAGTACGTCCTGCTGGGCTGCGGCGGCGCCGCGGTGCTGCGCGCGCTGGGGATCACGCCGTCGATCGTGCATATGAACGAGGGCCACGCCGCGTTCGCGGCGCTCGAGATGACGCGACCGGCCGTCGAACAGGGCGCCGACTTCGCCGCCGCGTTCGAGGACGTCCGGCAGCGCACGGTCTTCACGACCCACACCCCCGTGCCCGCGGGGAACGACAGGTACCCGGCCGATCAGGTGCGTGCGGCGCTCGGGCCGGTCGCGCAGTCGCTCGCGACCAGCGGCGACGAGATCGTCAGGCTCGGGCGCACCCGAGCGGAGGACGAGCAGGAGCCGTTCGGCGTCACGCAGTTCGCGTTGCGGGCAAGCCGCGCGGCGAACGGCGTCAGCCGCCGCCACGGCGCCGTGTCGCGCGAGATGTGGCGGGTGCTGTGGCCCGACCGCGCCGTCGACGACGTGCCGATCGCTCACGTGACCAACGGCGTCCACGTTCCCTCTTGGGTGGGTGCGCCGATGCGCCGGCTGCTCGATCGCCATCTCGGCGAGGGCTGGCCGGGCCGCGCGGGGGACCCGGCGACGTTCGAGCCGATCGACGCGATCCCGGCCGCCGAGCTGTGGGCGGTGCGTTGCGAGCAGCGCCGGCGGCTCGTCGACTACGTCCGCGACCGCAGCCAGCTGCAGCGGATCGCGCGCGGCGAGCCGCGCGATCACGTCGAGGCGTCCGCGCG
>DASYVZ010000309.1:0-1837 GCA_035936515.1 Solirubrobacteraceae bacterium
GACGGCGCCGGGACGGTGCGCCCCCGGATCTCGACCGTGCGGCGAGCGGGGATCGCAGTTCCCCTGGGATGCGGACCGCGGCGGGCGACCGGCGCGGCCCTCCCGGCGTCATGCGCCCGGTGCTCGCCGACCTCGTCGCCCGGGCGTGGCTCGCGCGCAGCACGGCGATCGCCGACATCGGCGAGCTCGGCGCGACGCCGCGCCTCGTCGGTGCGCTCGTAGACATCACGGAGATGTTGTACGTCGGCCCACCATGCTGGGGCCTCTGTGTGTCCCATGTGGTTTTGACCCTCTTTCCGTGTAGGCCTACGGGGTGAGCTGACGGGCTCGCGCTGAAAGAGTCGCGCTACGCCGGACATGCCGGCGATTCGCCCCAACGAGTGGTTCCCCCGCTCCTCGCGCCCAGCGATGGGCCCGCGGATTCGGCGATCTGACGGCGGCATCGTAGCAGCGATGGATTTCCCTGCATATGCGCAGTGTTATGGAGACCGCGGACGGAATCGCGCAGTTTGCGGGTTCATCCTGCCTGCGCCGGGCGAGGACGACCGCGACCGGAGCAGTTGGGCCGTCAGCGCCCGGCGACGGTCTCGACGTACTTCGCGACGGCCTCGGCCTCTTCACCTTCGAGCAGCTGGGCGGGCATCTGTCCCATGCCGCGCGCCCGGCCTTCCTCGATCGCGTTCAACGTCAGTTCCTTGGTCGGCGCCAGGACGTCGAGGTCCGGACCGACGCGACCGACCGCGCCGGCGTCCTCGAGCGTGTGACACATCGCGCAGCGCTCGAAGAACAGCTGGCGGCCTTCGGTCAGCTCGGCGCTGAGCGTCTCGCCGTTCGGCCCGGCTGACGCCTGATCGCCGAGCAGGACGAGCGCCGGCACGACGAGGCCGAACAGCACGATGGCAGCGGTGACCGCCCACTCGGCGAAGTGCAGGCGCTGGCTGCGGCCCCGCTCGAGCGTGTCGCGCACGCCACGCGGGCCGCCACGCATCGCCACGAGCACGACGCCGAGGCCGAGGGCGACGAAGAACGAGAGGAAGAGGATTGCTGCCATGCGGCGGGCAATCTACTCGACACGTCGCCCGGAGCGCCTCACCGTCGTGGCCGCGATCTGGCGGACGGGCGTCATCGGCTCCGTCCGGTGCCGAAGTTCATGACGGGCGGAGCGACCGCGCGAAAGTCGTCGGTCCCGGTCGCGGCCAGCTCCTCGAGCCCGCCTCCGGCCGCCGCGGCGAACTCCTGCATCGCCGATCGGCGGGCAAGCTCGATCGCGTCGAGCAAGGAGAAGTCCTTGACCTGCGCCGCCACGTGATCGCCGGCCTCCAGGCGCCTCACGGCTCGCGCGACGATGTTGATCGCGCCGCCCGCCGAGGCGTGTCGCTCCAGGCGCCCCTCGACGACCACGAGCGGCTCCGTGCGCACCGTGAGCCGTTCACGCTCGTAGATCTGCGGCGAGACGATCACGTTGACCGTCCCGTGCTCGTCCTCGAGCAGCAGGAACGTGATCCCGTTCGCGGTCCCCGGCCGCTGGCGCGCGACGACGAGGCCGCCGACGCGCACCTCCGTGCCATGCCCCGTCCGCGCCAGCGCGCCGATGTCGATCGCTCCCGCCGCATGCAGGCGCGGGCGCAGCAGGCCGATCGGGTGCGTCGAGGCCGTCAATCCGGTGGTGGCGTAGTCGGCGACCATCTCATCCCAGGCCGACAGCGGCTGGAGCTTCGGCGCCGCGGGCAGGTCCCGCGCGCGCGCGTGCTGCACGCCCTCGCGGCCGCGCGCGCGCGGGGGCGACGGTTTCGTCACCCCCAGCTGCCAGAGCGCGACGCGGCGATCGCCGCCGGCG